>CADCOS010000032.1 GCA_902803165.1 uncultured bacterium
AAATTCAGGGTGACAAAAAAAATGAGTTCGGACATTGCATTAAAGGGTGAAAATGTTCTATTTATACTAATTTGCGAGATTTTATTTAAATTTATCTCGGACACTTATGTCGCAATTAAAGAGAAAGAAATCTTGAAATTAAATAATAAAATTGCATGCTTTAAACCTACGTTTAATTTTTACACTATTTTTTAAAATAATTTTAAATATTTACCCTATTCATTGAATTTGATATAATTACTATGAAAACGGAGGAAATATTATGACTAAAAAAAGAGCTGTTATCATAGTTATAGACTCTATGGGAATAGGCGCAATGCCTGACCATGCTGATTTTGGCGATACTGACAAATGTAATACTCTTAAAAATGTTTGCGCCTTTAATAACGGGTTGGATGTTCCTGTTTTAGAAGCAATGGGAATCGGAAATATTCAAGATTTTAAAGGCATAAATAAAACAGCCACACCTATTGCACAATACGGAACTTTACAGGAAAAATCAAAAGGAAAAGACACAACTACAGGTCATTGGGAAATTGCGGGATTAATAAGCGAAAAGCCTTTTGCGACTTTCCCGAACGGTTTTCCTAAAGAACTTATTGATAAATTCGTTGAAGAAACTAACTGCGGCGGAATCCTTGCAAACATTCCGGCAAGCGGAACCGCTATTATTGAAGAATTAAACGAGGAACATCACAAAACAAAATTTCCTATCGTTTATACTTCTGCAGACAGCGTATATCAAATTGCCGTCGATACGGATTTAATACCGCTTGAAACGCTTTATAAATGGTGTAAAATCGCAAGAAGGCTGCTTGATGAAGGAAATTATAATACCGCCAGAGTAATCGCACGTCCGTATAAAATTATTGACGGAAAACCTACAAGAATTTCAAAAGACAGACGCGATTATTCTATGGAACCGCCTAAAGACACAGTCTTGGATAAAATAAAAAAATCAGGTTCAAAAGTTATCGGCATAGGTAAAATTGAAGACATTTTCTCAAAAAAAGGAATTACCCACGCTATTCATACAGGCTCTAATAAAGAGGGATTGGAATTAACAATAAAAGCACTTAAAAATGAACTTCCGCTTGAAAAAATGAAGTACGAAGGGGTTGAAATTACTGACGATACAAGAGAAATGATTTTTACGAATCTTGTAGATACCGATATGCTTTTCGGGCACAGAAATAATGCGGAAGGGTACGGAAAAGCGATTGAGGAAATAGATGATTATCTGGAAGAAATATTACCGCTTATAACAGAAAATGACTTGTTAATTGTTACGGCAGATCACGGATGCGATCCGACAGTCGAAGGAACTGACCACACGAGAGAATACGTTCCTGTACTATATTACTCAAAAGGCATTGAGCCTAAGGATTTAGGATTAACTCTCGGGTTTGATTCAATTGCAAAAAGAGTTTCCGACTGGCTATTTTAATTTTAAAATTTTGTTGTATAATAATCTAGAGAGTTCCCTGAAAAGGGTTTGTAATATATTTATAAAGGAGAAATTAAAATGGATGTAAAAATTAATGATTCTTGTATCGGTTGCGGCGCTTGCGAATCAATCTGCGATTCAGTATTCAAAGTAGAAGATGTAGCAAAAGTTCAAGCAGCAGGTATTGCAGGTAACGAAGATTGTGTTAAAGAAGCTGCTGATGCATGCCCTGTAAGCGCAATTGAAGTTGCATAAGTTACAAATTATAAATTTGAAAAAGCACGGACTTAAAACCGTGCTTTTTGTTTTTAAATAAATTGTAACTGCAATAAAACCCATCTCAAGCACCTTAGTAATTTTAACACATTTTATTTTATATCATATCTATTTACCCAACTGAAATTTTTTGATATAACTTAAATATGATAAATTTTTTAGGCAAATGCACCCAGAATCTTATTACAAGCATAAAATACACTCTTAGCGGTGGTACGCGGTTCGTTTCCGTTATTTCTCAAGCAGCTGCCATAAGTTATGATTCATTAATAATTTCACTTGTAGTTGTGTTTGTCTCAGCCGCTGTTATAGCGATTCAAGTTTCTAAGCAGTTTTTGATGACAGGAGCGGAAGCCTACATTGGCGGTTCAATCGCAATTGTTATGATAAGAGAAATTGCACCGGGATTTGTCGCTCTTGCAATAGGCGCAAGAGCCGGAACAGCCATTTCGGCTGAAATAGCCAACATGCAGGTTACATCTCAAGTGGATGCAATAAAAACACTTAAAGTCGATCCTGTCGGATATTATTTCTCACCAAGAATCGTCGCATCAGCAATTACTGTACCAATGGTTGTTTTGATTGCGGAATTAATCGGAATTATCGGCGGTTTGGTAGTATCTCATTATACTATCGGATTGCATCCGTCAAGATATATGCACTCCGTTTGGCTCTGGATAAGCACAAAAGATATTTATATAAGCTTATTTAAAGCATTTATCTTTGGGATTCTGATAGCTCTTGTATGCGCTACACAAGGATATGAAACAAGAGGCGGAGCAAAAGATGTCGGAATATCAACAACTAAAGCAGCAGTACTTTCTACTGTTTATATGCTTGCCGCAGACTTTATAATAAATATAATTTTTTACTTATAGTTTGCTACAACTCAAATATTATGTTATTATAGACCTAATAAAAGGAGATTTGTTTTGGCTAAGAACTTGCCCGCTAACGAAACTTATGAAAAAATTGCCGAATGGCTTGATGCTTATCGCTCGGAAGTTAGCGTAAAGAAAAAAGCTAAGCTTAAAACACTTATAGTCTCCAATATGGTTCCTGTTGTAAAAAATATTGCCAAGACAATCGCAAGACGTTCTTATGACCCTATTGAAGACTTGATTCAAGCCGGATTTATTGGGTTATTGAAAGCTATTGATAAATACTCAAAAGAAAAAAACAACAACTTTAGAATATATGCCGGTTATCTGATTATCGGTGAAATGAAACATTATATCAGAGATAAAATGGATGCGATAAGAGTCCCAAGACATATTCAAGAACTTACTATCCGTATTAATAACTTTACTAAGAACCTTACAGCAGAAGAAGTTCAGTCGATAACAAGCGAAGAAGTTGCTTCAGCACTTGAAGTTTCCCAAAAAGCCGTAGATATGGCTATGGTGGCAGACAGAAGACGTTCGACAATATCATTGGAAGATATTTCTTCAGATAAAGACAGTCTGAGTTTTGAAGAATTGCTTCCTGCCGATGATTACAAAGAACGGGCTGAATACGAAGATTCCCGAATTATATTTGAAGAAGTTATAAATAAACTTCCGCCTGATGAACGTGTCATTGTTGACATGTATTACAAACAGGATATGAACATGAAAGAAATTGCCGAAGCTCTTGTTATTACACCGATGAGCGTTTCCAGAAAAATGAAATCAGCATTAAATATAATATCAAAATTCGTTGCGGAAAAAGAAGGCTCTTTGGTAATATCTGACAATAATGATAAATAGAGGTTAATTTTGGATATATCTTTTGATAATTTTGTTTTGTTTTGGATATGTATTATCGGGTTATGTTTAGGAAGCTTTTACAATGTAGTTATTTTACGTTCATTGTCAAATGAAAGTATAGTGTTTCCGCCTTCTAAATGTCCAAAGTGCAATCATAAACTTTTTTGGTGGCACAACATACCTATTTTTTCATACCTTATTTTAAAAGGGAAGTGCTATTTTTGCGGAGAAAAAATAAGTCCTCAATATCCGATAATCGAATTTGTAACAATGATTTTGTTCGCACTGACATTCTTAAAATTCGGATTTTCATTATTTACATTATTTGTAATTATTTGGATTTCATGCCTGATTATTATGACAATGACAGATTTGAAAGAAAAGGTAGTAGACTGCAATATTGCAATAATCATGGCTTTGTCCGGAATTCTATATAATTTTACTCCGTTTTGCAATTGGTACGGATTAAAAATGTCGTTTTTAGGACTTATCTTAGGCATTTTAATTATAGAAAGTATTGCACGATTAGGCTATTTATTTGTCGGGAAAAGAGCAATGGGAGAAGCTGATACTTATGTTGCTGGTGCATTGGGTGCGATTTTGGGGTGGGAAAGCTTACTGTTAACACTCGGATATTCTCTTGTTGCAGCTATGGTTATTATTGTTCCTATGTTTTTATACAATCAATTACGTAACAAAAATATCCCGATACTTATAACTTCCGCAATATTTACTATCAGCATAATATTATTCAAAACAATTTTTGAAAATTGGCTTACATACGGTTTTGTTGCCATTTCGGGACTTACATTAGCCGCTTTGATACTAAAAGGCCTTAAAAATAAAAAAGAAAACAATATTTACCTGCCTTTTGTTCCGGCTCTTTCTGCAGGAACTTTGTACTTCATTTTCTTTGTAATATAATTACGGAACAGAGGTTTTAATGACAGTATCGTATCCGAATCAGTACAGAAATTATTGTGTATTTTCACCATCCGTTAATGAACGAATTAAGAATGGCGAATCAGAACTGCCAGTAATTAAAGAATCTCTAAAAAACTCAAATTCAGAAGACGAAATTGTTGAAGATTTATATATTTTAAATTGCCTTATTGATAACGGCATTAAACCCGACAAAGTAGCTGAATTATACCCTGAGCTTTCAAAATACAACAGAACAGAATCACCTCATATCCAAACATTTCTTGCAGGCATTTACAGAAAGACAAAAGTACCTGATGCCTTCGGACCGTTAGTGGCTATGCTTATCAAAAATTCAGTTAACCAAGCAGCTACCCAACCACATGATACTCTTACCCCTGATCCGAACGAAGAAATCGGCGGGGCAATTTTAGACTATCTGGCATAAAATTCCTTATACTAAAGCACCGCAGCCGGCTTCAAGGGCTTTTAGATTTAATGGTAAAAACTGCTTTTTCTTTTCGCCTAAAACCAGCTCAACAGCTTTTGCAAGATATTCTTTTGATACAATACTGCAAGCCTCAGAAAGCACACCTAATGAAACCATATTAGTTACCTTACTTGAACCTAAAGAATTTGCAATATCGCCCATTTTTGCAAAAACATACTTTATATCATCACGGGGTTTTGTAAGCGCAACCAAAGTAGCATTTGCGATAATAGTTCCTCCTGATTTAACTCGCTGTACAAATTTATCAAAAGATTGCTGGTTTAAAACTAACGCAAAATCCGTATCTTGTTTATGAACAGAGCTTACTTCCGTATCGGAAACAACAATTTCACAATTTACCGTACCGCCTCTCATCTCAGCACCGTAGCAAGGGTACCAGGTAACATTTTTTCCCTGCAACATGAAAGCGTTAGCTAATATTGTTCCCGCCAGAAGAACCCCCTGACCGCCAAAACCTGCAAATATAAAATTCTTTTCCATTATTACTTCCTTACTTATTCTCAGTTAAATCTTTAAATATACCCAAAGGGAATACAGGTATCATTTCATTTTTAACTCTATCATGCGCTTGTTCCGGCGTCATATGCCAATTAGTGGGACATGATGAAAGTATTTCCACAAAACCGAATCCCAAACCTTCTAATTGAACTTCAAACGCTTTTCTTAATGCCTGCTTTGCCTGATTGATGTGAGGGACAGAATCCAACGCCACTCGAGCTGAAAATGCCGTACCGTCACACAGTGCTATCTGCTCCGCAATTTTCATCGGATATCCGTAATATTCTTTATTTCTTCCAAACGGAGATGTTGTAGTAACTTGTCCCATCATCGTTGTCGGTCCGAGCTGTCCGCCTGTCATTCCGTACGTTGTATTATTGATACATATTGCAGAAACTTTCTCTCCCCTGATAGCCGTATGCATAGACTCTGCATAACCGATTGATGCAAAATCACCGTCACCTTGATAAGTAAATACAAACTTATCAGGATTAGTACGCTTAACACCTGTAGCAGAAGCACAAGCCCTACCATGAGGAGCTTCAACACAATCTATATTTAAAAAGTCATATAAGAAAACAGAACAGCCGACACAGGTTGAACATATTGTCTTTTCTTTTAAATTCATTTCGTCAATCAACTCTGCAACTAATCTTACAGCTATACCATGGTCACATCCGGGACAAAATGTAAATCTAAAATCTTTCTTCATAACCTCAGGAGTACTAAATACTGCTTGCATAAATTCCCTCCTTTTTGCTCTCAAGAATTTTTTCAACCGAGGCAACTATCTCTTCTACACTCAACCACTCACCGCATGGTCTGTTTATTAATGAGACACTCGATTTGCCTTCAGTTGAATATTTAACGTCCTTAAACATTTGTCCCATGTTCATTTCAACCACCGCAAAATCTTTTCCCTCAGATGCCAATTCATATATTCTTTTATGAGGGAACGGAGAAAGTGTTATAGGTCTGAAACCGCCTACTTTTAATCCTCTTTCTCTTAAAACTCTTACCGCTGCTTTAATGTTTCTTGTCATTGAACCAAATGCCGTCAATACTATATCGGCATCTTTTGTTTCAAATTCTTCAAAAGAAGTTTCATTTTTGGATATTAATTCAAACTTCTTAAATAAATCTTGGATTTTTTGAATATGAGCTTTTTCATCTCTTGCACACGAATAAATAGCTTTACCGTCTCTGCCTTTAGCACCTGTTAATGCCCATGATGAAACATCAACTTCCGGATAAGGATTTTCTCCGAAGCATGCAGGCTCCATCATCTGTCCCAAAAGCCCATCTGCCAAAAGAATTACAGGATTTCTGTACTTTCTTGCCAAATAAAATGCTCTATAGGTAAAATCTATACACTCCTGAACGGTTGCAGGTGCCAAAACAATTATTTTATAATCACCATTGCCGCCGCCATACACAGATTGATTGTAATCTCCCTGCGCCGGATAAACATAACCTAACCCCGGACCTGCCCTCATAACATTTACTAATACAACAGGAACTTCATCACTGCAAGCATAAGATAAAGCTTCTTGCATAAGAGCTACCGCACATGAGGAAGATGAAGTCATGACCTTTGCACCGGTTGCTGCAGCACCGACTACCATATTTATTGCGCCTATCTCACTTTCCGCAGAAACGTACCCTCTGCCTAATTCCGGCATTTTTGCACTCAAATATTCACCTATTTCTGTCTGCGGAGTAATCGGATACCCGAAATAACATTGACATCCCGCATTTATAGCAGCCTGCGCTATTGCATAGTTTCCTTTTATCAATACTTTATCAGTCATATAATTCCGTACCTTTATATCATTTATTTTATTTAAAAACTTCTATTGCAAGATCTGGACACCTTTTTGCGCACATTGCACATGCAACGCAAGAATTATCTTTGTCTTCAAATTTAACAAGATAATCACCTAATCTGTTTGTCTCTTCTGATTTTTTTATAAGTCCTTTAGGACAAGTTTCCGTACATATATAACACGATTTACAACGTGAATTGTTAATTTTTATTAAGCCCATCTATAACCCCCGCTATATCTCTGAGTGTAGCACCAATAAGCTTTTAAAACTTTTATTGTGAACTTTTGTAAAAAAAATGTTACTTATTGTTATATATAATTTATTTTGTGGAATTCAGTATATGTAAGCAAGAGCAAGGATGCCGCTTTCGTCTAGGTTAATAATTTTAGAACGGGGTGAACATTATGGCTCTTACAATTAACACAAACATTTCAGCATTAGTAGCACAAAAAAATCTTAACAACGCTACTACATCTTTAAATCAAGCTATAGAAAGAATGACAACCGGCTACAAGATTAATCATGCCGGAGATAATGCTGCAGGTTATTCTATTGCTAGGAGATGGGAAACACAACTGGGCTCATTGGATGTTGCTGCTGATAACGCTGCTACAGGTGCAGATATGCTATCTACACTGGAAGATAACTATTCTCTTATCTCAACACACTTACAGCGTGTCAGAGACCTAACTGAACAAGCTGCAAACGGGACTTACGGAGCAGATTCTTTAGCGGCAATAAAATCTGAAATAACTGCCAGACTTGATGAAGTAACCCGTATCTCCAGCAACTGTGAATTTAACGGCAAAGACCTCATGTCCGGCGCCGGTACTGCTATTAACATTCAAGTTGGAATTGACAGCACCGCAAACAGCAGAATTACGCTTGAAGCTTCCATGACAGCTGCGGCTGACTCCGTAACATTGTTCAAAGCTAAGGATAATTCTTTGACCTCAATTGATGCAATCGCCACTAAAGCATCAACAGGAGATCCGTCAACGATGCTTGGAACAATTGACAATGTTATGAAAACTATTTCGGAAAGAGTTACCAAACTCGGTGCGGCACAAAACAGAATTGATTCTGCTATTGAATCTATTGCCGTTCAGTCCGAAAACGTAACTTCGTCTCTGTCCACACTTAGAGATGCTGATATCGCATCGGAATCATCTAAATACATACAATCACAAATTTTACAACAAGCTGCCGCAACGCTTCTTTCTACTGCTAACCAATCACCTAGCATTGCATTGAACCTTATTTAAGAAGCAGCTTTAATAAAATAAAAAGCGGCAATTAAAAAATTACCGCAAGATTATGTGTGTGTATTTATAGTATTAAAACTTATGCTTCGGCTGTAAAATTGTTCTCAGCTTTTTTACTTTTACCGATTTCGGCTATTAGATTAAATGTTCTATATAGTTTATAACCTAATGCTGCTATCGGATTAGTATCTATTGAATCCGCTTTTTGAGAAATTTCTTGATTTCTTTCAAATTTTATTGAAGCATTTGGTTCTTTTAACAACAATATAGAATTTTCAGATTTTTTTTCTGTTTTAGTTACCGGATTTTCTCTAAATATTAAATTTGAATTTATTCTGTTAATTTTCATTTTTATAACCTCTGTGGAATTTTTATTTTATTAAGTGTTTTTTATACACTTCATTTAACATTTTCATTATGCATCATTGTAAAAGTTTTGTCAAGTAGTTTTTTAAAAATTAGTTATGTGTCTATAAAAGCACTTATACAAAGGATTTAAAGATTAAGTGCAAAAAGCACACTTATATTCCTTTTTTCAACTTTTTTTGCATATTTTTTATTTAATCAGCTTTTCATAATATTTTTAATTTATCCTTGGGAATTATGAGGACCTAATTCTTCAGGATAATTTTTGTCAAATTTTGTCACAATTCTTTACATATAAATTGCGAAAAAGCTTTATTCATGATAAAATCAGTGCGTATACAGTATAGAAAAGGTAGTGTTGAAAAATTTGCCGTCAGGCGTTAATTATATATTAGTGTGGAAACTAAAAATAGGAGGAATTCCAAATGAACGTCACAAAAGTAGAAACTAAAAAAACGGTGAAATCTGCATTTAATGATGAATTTGAAAACTACCTAAAAAAACAGCAAGTTAAAACAACTTTTAACGGAACAGAAGTTGAATCATTTTCTTGGTACAGAAAAGCTCTAGGCTTAGCTTAGTACGAAAAATATTAAATATTAACAAAAAAAAGGCATCGCCGGACAGTACGGCTATGCCTTTTTTTTGGAATTTTTATTATTATTATTTTCAATAGAGTTTTACAACACCGGCATTTGTTAAAACATGTTAAGATATCCTACGTATAAAGGGTTGAAATGACACTAAGCATGAGTTATAATTTATATATACAAATATATACTATAAATAAAAAGGATTTTAAAAATGTCAATATCATTTAGCGGTTTGGCATCAGGGCTGGATACTTCAGGATGGGTTGATGCGCTGGTATCAGTAAAACAAGAAAAAGTTTCAGGATTACAAACAGAGCTTGTAGCTTTGCAAAATAAAAAGACATCTCTGTCTAATACACGTTCTACGTTTAATACGTTTAGAACCGCCATTGAAAAATTGACAGATATGAAGTTTGGCGGAACATTCGATTTATTCGGTAAAAACACCGCAACATCCACTAATGAAGACATTTTTACCGCAACAGCGACTTCCAGTGCATTGAGGCAGAGTTATGATATATCTGTTCAACAATTAGCTACATACACAAAAGCTACTTCTATTGCAAGTGCCAGTACGATAGCTGATGACACTACAAAGTTGAAAAACATAGGTATAACAGACGGTAAATTTACCGTTTATGTTGACGGAATAAAAAATTCAATTGAAATAGACAAAGAAGATACTTTAGGCAATTTCAAGTCTAAAATGGCATCAGTAGGCGTTAGGGCTGAATTAGATACAGACGGTATATTGCATTTATCGTCAATTGATACCGGAAAAACGCTTGATGTAGGTTCAACAACGGATACAACAAACTTGATGTCTTTTGTCGGAATAGAAAAACAGGATGACGGAACTTATGCATCTACAAGTTCTATGTTTAAAGCAAACCTTGCAACAGTTCTGACATCAGAAAATTCAGGATTTAATACTAACATAACAGCCGGAACATTTACAATTGGTGCTGCTACTTTTACAATTGATAATAACACTACATTATCAGGTCTTATATCTCAAATTAATAACAGTGAAGAAGCGCAAGCTCAAGCTAATTGGGATGATACAACAGGAAAACTTACTATTACATCCACAAAAGAAGGCGCATCCTATATTAATATTGAGGCAGGGACAAGTAATTTTACGGATGTTATGGGATTAACCGTTACAACAGACGGTTCATCAAGAATGTACACAAACATTCAGGAATTAGGTAAAAACGCAATATTCTCGGTCAACGGAACTACAATGATTTCAACATCAAACGTAGTTTCTTCTGATGTTTCAAGAATAGAAGGTGTAACTTTAACACTTAAAGGAGTATCTCCTGACGACGGAACAGCAGCAACTCTTTCTGTTACACAAAATAATTCCGATTTAGTTGAAGCAGTTAAGAATTTTGTAAGTGCATATAATGACACTATTAGTCAAATTGATACTATGACGGCAAAAGGTGCCGATTTGGCTCGTGAAACATCATTGACAAGTTTCAAGAGCACAATAAGAAATTACGCAATGGGTGCTAATACCTATAATGGCGGAGCTTATACGCTACTGTCACAGATAGGTATTTCGACATCAAAAGCGGATGCTTCAAATATATCAACAGCATCCACAAGCACTCTGGTTTTTGATGAAGATACATTTTTGCAGGCTATGGAAGAAGATCCGTCTTCTGTTCAAGCTATTCTCGCAGGTGACAACAGCATTTTAACCCAAATGGAAAATGCGGTAGAGACAACATTAAAAGCTTCCGTCGGATTTTTCGATGTAAAACAGAGCACTATCAACTCTGATATTACAAAAATGGAAACAAAAATTAAAAAACAACAGACGAAAGTATCTTCATACCGTTCACAGCTTGAAGCAGAATTCAAAAAGATGGAATCATTAATTTCGGCAATGCAGCAAAACTATAGCTCTTTCTTAAGCTAGCTATTTAGAATTATATATTCTGTTTGTGCTGTCAAAAGTTTCCACTCTTTTAATCTTATTGTCCAGATTTTCGTTGGGACTTTTTGATGCTGCTTTTTTAAGATAAATTAGTGATAATTTTGTATCACCTAATTTTTCATAAATATCACCCAACCTGAAATTTAAATCGTAGTTTTCCGAATACCCTTTTGCAAAAGCTTCTTTATAATATTTCAAAGCTTTTCTGTACATTTGTTTTTTATAGTAATATTCGCCAAAATAAAAATACGGTTCAGGTTTATTAGGCGCAATTCCTATTGCTCGTGAGAAATTACCTTTTGCATAACGTGTTACATTTATCTTGTCATATAAAATTCCCAGTCTTATGGAATAAATCTCATTTTCGGGGTTAATATTCTGCAATATTGAATACAACATTAAAGCATTCGTAATATCATCGTTCAACGTTGAATCTTTATATTGTTCGGCTAAATAAAAATACTTATCGGCTTTAACTTTTAGCTCAAATTCTGAAAGTTTTGAATAATCAACAGGAATTGAATACTCAATGCCGCCCTTTACCGCAGCAAATGATTCAGGTGTTACCCCTAATATTGAAACTAATATTAATAAAATTATTATGGAAATGTGGCGCATAAAGTTATCTTAATATTATATAATAATCTATTGTATCAAAAAATTTTTTAAGGGAAAATTTATTATTATAAAGGGTTGTTAAGTTGAGAGAATTTACGTGTCTTGCGATATTTATAATAGTATCTGCCTTATTTGCAATTATTATGGTTGCTGTCGGATTTTTGTGCCAATATAAAAAGAACAACAGTGTTAAACTCTCAACCTATGAATGCGGTGTTAAACCACTGGAAAATGCCGATATTAAATTTGATGTTAAATACTTCAATTATGCCATTTTGTTTTTAATATTCGACATTGAAACAATATTTTTATACCCCTTTGCTGTCAATATGAATTCACTTGGACTGTTTGCCGTTATTGAAGCATTCGTTTTTGTTTTAATACTGCTTTTAGGATTATTTTTTATCATTAAAAAAGATTTGGTGAGGTGGCTTTAATGAACGTCATCGTTACCTCTATTGATTATATTTTAAATTGGAGCAGGGCAAATTCGCTTTGGCCGCTGACATTCGCCACATCATGCTGCGGAATTGAAATGATGCAAACCGTTGCTTCAAATAATGATATTGCGAGATTCGGTTCGGAAGTATTCAGAGGTTCTCCGAGACAAGCTGATTTATTAATTTGTGCAGGGACAATAACGCACAAAATGGCACCGGTTTTACTCAGGTTATATGAGCAAATGGCAGAGCCCAAGTATGTTATAGCAATGGGAGCATGCACATGCGGAGGAGGAATGTTTGCCGAAAATTCATATTCAGTTGTTAGAGGTATTGATAAAATTATACCTGTAGACATTTATTTACCGATGTGCCCTCCGTCGCCGGAATCTCTTCTGGATTCAATAAGGAAACTTCAAAAAAATATAAAAAAAGAAAGTATTCTTTCCCGAAAGAGTTTTATGGATAAGCACGAACCAAAATTAAAAGAAAATTGCGGATTGCTTGTAAACGAAGAACTTAACATTACTAAAATCGGAATAGATTGATTTTCGAAAGGCTATATTATGAATACCGATAAAATAAAAGAAATTTTCGACTGTGTTGAAACAAAAGCAGATAAAATAATAGTAAAAAAAGACTTTCTGAATGTAATTGATTTAATAAAAAACAATTATAAATTTGACATGCTCAAAGAAATTATTGCAATTGATAACAAAGACTGCATTGAACTTATTTATAATTTATATTCAACGGAAAATGATGAAGACTTAAAATTATCTTTAACAGTTTCCAATAATGAAGCAGACAGTGTTTCAAAAATGTATGATTCAGCCGTTGCTGACGAAAAAGAAATATATGATTTATTTGGAATTAAATTTATCGGAAACGATGAACTTAAAAGACTTTACATGCCGGAAAATTGGCAAGGTCATCCTCTAAGAAAGGACTACAGCGAAAACGATAAAAGATTGGAGTGGAATGAATAGCACATTCCTAAAACTTAACCTTGGACCGCAGCACCCGTCTACTCACGGGGTGCTGAGATTAATATTGGAAATGCAGGGGGAAAAAATAATTTCATGCGAACCTGATATAGGCTATTTGCACAGAGGAATGGAAAAAATGGCCGAAAAAATGAGCTATATCAGATATCTTCCGACTGTAGACAGAATTGATTATCTTGCAGGGTTTTTCTATTCCGAACTTTTTTGCAGAACTGTTGAATCAGCTTTAGAACTGGATTTATCAGAAAGAGTCAAGTATATAAGGGTATTACTGCTTGAATTAAACAGAATTGCTTCTCACTTATTATGGATAGGCGCATTTTTAATGGATTTAGGAGCGGTTTCTCCATTTTTCTATGTTTTCAGAGAACGTGAATTGATTCTTAAATATTTTGAAAAAATTACCGGTCAGAGAATGATGAACAATTACTTCGTTTTTGGCGGCGTAAGACACGATATATTTGACTTGGATGATGTTGAAGAGTTTTTAAAAATACTTCAGAATAAAATTCAAGATTACAATAAGATAATTACCGATAATCCTATATTTGTACAAAGAACTCTCAGCAAAGGAATTTTAGCTCCTGATTTAGCTGTTAATTCAAGTATTACAGGCGTTAACCTAAGAGCCAGCGGAGTTAAACTTGATTTTAGAGAGAATGACTATTTATATAAAGATATTGAATTTAATCCTGCGGTTTTAAACGGAAAAGACTCATTGAGCAGGTACAAAGCAAGAATAGAAGAGCTGCAAACAAGTTCGGAAATAATTAAGCAATGCCTTGAAAAACTAAAAGAACATACTAATTTCCGAAACGACTTAGTAAACCCGATTAATTTGAAACTGCCGACCGGAGAATTTTATTCTCAAATAGAAGCACCGAGAGGATTGGCTTCTTGCTTTATAAAATCTGACGGCGGGACTTCGCCGTATAGATTAAAATGGAGAACAGGTTCATATTATTCGGTTAATTTATTAAGGCATCTTCTGAAGGGAGAATATCTTAACGATGCAATTGCAATTGCCGGTTCTTTGGACATTATTTTGCCGGAGGTGGATAAATAATGAATTATTTATATTTCTTATATATGGAGTTTCTGGCAAAGCATAATATTCCGCAACTGTTCGGTGATATAACATTCTTCTGTATACCGATTACTATTATTTTTGCGGCACTTCTTGTTATTGTACTTGCACTTGTACTATTTGAAAGAAAGCTTTTGGGTTGGTTTACTCAAAGAAAAGGTCCGAACAGAGTAGGTTTTTGGGGTGTTTTACAAACACTGGCAGATGCTTTTAAATTGTTATGCAAAGAAAATATTACACCGTCCGGAGCAAACAGGTTCCTTTTTAATTTAGCACCAATCATGATGTTTACGCCTGCTCTTGTTGTATTGGGAATAATACCATACAGCTCTGAATTTACATTTATAAGTACGGAAACGAACCTTTTATTGTTCGTAATATTCTCTGCACTTCCTGTTTTAAGCATACTTATTGGCGGGAAATCAAGTGATAACAAATATGCACTTTTAGGTGCAGTGAGAAACATTGCTCAAATTTTGGCTTACGAACTTCCGATTGCATTCAGTTTGATGAGTATAATGGTTTTAGCTTCATCAATGAATTTGACGGGTATTATGCTTGCTCAAAGCACAAAGTACGGTGCATTGGGATGGTTTTGGATTCCATGCTTTATAGGATTCGTGGTAATATTTATCTGCACACTTGCTGAACTTAACCGATGTCCGTTTGATTTACCTGAAGCGGAAAGTGAACTTATTTGCGGTTATAATACGGAATACTCAGGTATGAGATTTGCTTTATTCTACTTGGGAGAATACACTTTACTTTTGGCAAACGCTTTATTTATATCTATACTTTTCCTCGGCGGTTATCTTTCTCCTTTTGGAAAATATATTTCTCCGATATTATTTTCTCAAAACGTAGGGAATATAGTTTTGTATTTTGAACAAGCTTTCTGGCTGTTTCTAAAAGCATTTTTTGTAATATTTATTGTAATTTGGATTAGGGCTACAATGCCGAGAATGGCTTCTTTTGATTTGCTTAAATTCTCTTGGTGCCGGCTTTTACCTGTTTCAATACTAAATTTGTTTATCGTTATTATTATAAAATATTTTGGAGGTTTGTATGCTTAAAAACATATTAAAATTATTAATAAGCCTCCTTAATGTAGGGAAACATCTTTTTAAAAGACCTGTAACGCTGGAATATCCCGAAAAGAAAAATTCTAAACCTGAAAATTTCAGAGGGGTTCCTGTTGTAAATAAATGTATTAAATGCGGAACCTGCATAAATGTTTGCCCGTCGGGAGCGATTCAAATTGAAGAAAATCAATTTTTTATTAATTTAAAAAAATGCATTTTTTGCGGTAATTGCTCATACTATTGCCCCGTAAAAGCAATAAAAATGTCAGATAAATATGAAACAGCAGTCAGCGATAAAAACGAACTTATTCTTACTTACGATATTAAAGTGTCGGAGGTGAAAGATGTATAACCAAATAATTTTTTATATTTCAGCTATATTTACAGTATTATTTGCACTTTTAGCAATTAAGTTTGATAACATATTTTATTCATTATTATCTGCAATTGTAGTGTTCATAAGCATTGCCGCAATATTTTTCACGGCAGGCTCGGAGTACAACGCAATTATACAATTTGCTGTTTACGGTTTTGCAATTCCGGTAATTTTGGGAATTACAATAATGTTTACAACCTTAAAAGGAAAAACTGAAAACTCGTCAAGAAATAAGTGGATTTCGTATATTCTGTTTTTACTCGGCGGAATATTTTTAATTGCATTAATTTATTTAGTTTTAATATCCTTTGTAACCGTACCTGACGGCTTTAACATCAATTCAAATTCACCTGTTTCAGGAAATAGTATTCCTATATTTGCTGACGGAATTTTCAAAAAATACGTTTGGGGATTTGAATTAATATCATTAGTCATTACAATAGCCGCTATTGGTTTAACCATATTTAAAAAGGAGGTGAAAGACTAATGGAAGGATTAACCCTTTATCACTACCTTTTTCTCGGACTGATTCTATTCGTAATAGGCATTTCAGGTTCAATACTTTGCAAAAATGTAATCAAAGTGCTTATTTCTATTGAATTTATGCTCTGCGGAATAAATATAAATTTTATAGCATTTGCTTCTTATTGCGGAAGCCCTGCTTATGACGGATTAATATTCGGACTGTTTTACACCGGAATTGGTGCGGTTGAACTTGCAGTAGCTTTATATATTTTCTATTTAATGTATAAGAAAAAGCTTTCTGATAACATAGAACATTATGGAGATTTATAACATTGGCAGAAATAATTTCTAATAACATATATTTAATAATATTAATGCCTTTATGGATTTTTCTTGTTATTATGACAGGCAGATTTTTTGCCGTTTATGTAAATAATATGCTTATTAATATTCTGACGTTATTCTCGTCTTTGCTGGGAATGTTATCCTGCGGAGGGCTTTTTTATACATTTTCTCCGGATAATGTTTTTGAATATCAATTGCCTTTTATAAAAATTAACGATTTTATTATTCATTACGGAATTTATATAGACAAAACCGCTCTTATATTTGCTTTTATTTTATTCAGCGTAAGTTTTTTTGTGCAGCTTTTCAGTATTTTTTATATGAAAGAAGAGAAAAAACGATACAGATTTTTTGCTTTATTAAATTTATTTAATTTTGCACTTGCAGGGTTATTCTTTAGTCCAAACTTATTTCAAACATACGTTTTTTGGGAAATCGCAAGTGTTGTTTCATATCTTTTAATAGGATTTGATTACTTTAACACAGCCAAGTCCAAAGCTTCAAAAAAAGTTTTTATTATTAACAGAATAGGCGATACGGCTCTTATTTCCGGAATAATTTTAAGCTCATATTTTATGTTTGAATATGCTCCTGATAAAAGTTTAGCGGCACTCCCATTTATGGATATGAATATAATCTCGACATTATTATATTCTTATACATCAAAAGTGCTCTTTTTAACAATTTGCGGGCTTTTCATAATTTCCGCGATAGTAAAATCCGCACAAGCTCCTTTTTATATGTGGCTTCAAGAAGCAATGGAAGCAAAACTTCCGGTTAGCGCATTGTTACATTCCGCTACTCTTGTCACATTGGGAATTTATCTTGTAATACGAACTTTGCCGTTTTTAACATTCAGTCCGACAATACTAAAATTAATTGCATTAACAGGAATTCTTACAGCTATAATTTGTTCCCTTTCCGCTTGTGCTCAAATTAACCCTAAAAAAGCACTCGCATACTCAACCTCAGCACAAATAGGCATAATGTTTTTTGCACTTGGGATATTAAATATTAAAACTGCCGTTATGCTGTTTTGCGCTCATGCTTTCATTAAATCAATGCTATTTTTAACCTTGCCTGACGAAAATCGGGAATGGGATTATTTTAGTTTTATATCATTTATAATAGGCGGATTTTCACTGTCAGGAATGATTTTTTCAGGGCTTTGCGCAAAAGAAGTTTTTGCTTGCAATTTAAACAATAACGGCGTTATTATATTATCTTTATTATCATTTGCCACCGCATTTTATACCGCAAGACTTGCATTTAATATTGCTTCCTCTCACGGATTAACAAAGACTTTACCCGATAAATTAAAAATAACCGCTATTTCAGGATTAATATTCTTGAATATAATTTTGTATGTTATTTTAAGACTTAAATTCTCGTATAAAATAACGGAACCGTTTTGGAGCGCACTATTCGGGTGGATTTTTGTTTATATTTTATACACAAAAAACAAATTTATAAAAATACCGATATTATATGAAATATGCTACGAGGGTTTTTATTTTGATAAAATTTTGACATCTTTTTCTGATAAATTATTCAATTATATTTCAACAATTTCTGAAAAGATTGAACATAAAATTTTCGAAAACTATACGGTATTAAACGCTTCAGCAAGAATAGCCGTTAATTTTTCAGGGCTTATAGAAAATAAAATTATGAACAAATCCGTTGAATTAATAAAAAACGGATTACTAAAAATTTCTGAAAATGATTTAAAAATGCAGCAGGGAAATATTCAAAGATACAATTTGTATGCATTTTTGATAATAACAGTGATTATAACATGCCTGATTTTGGCATACACAGCTATTATAAGCTACGCAGGAGGATAAATGGACATATTTATTTCAATACCTTTTTTAATATTTTTACCGATGGCGGCGTCATTTTTATTGATGTCACCGCTTTTTACGAACAATGAAATTTCCATTAGGAGGTTCGCAAAAAGCTTATGCGGTTTCCACTTAATTTATACAATAATTCTGTTCGCATTTTTTAATGCAGCAAATCCTTATACCTGCAAATTGTCATTTTTTGGTCAAGACTGGATAGAATCACTGGGAATACAATTTGCTTTTAAAATTGACGGAATCAGCATGCTGCTCGTCCTTTTGACTTCTTTCATATTCTTTATTGCATCAATGGCAAGTAAAATGAATATTCGAAAGAGCCATAAATTTTATTATTCAATGCTTTTACTGCTAATGTCGGCTGTTTTAGGAATTTTTACCGCTAACGATATGTTTGTATTTTTCCTGTTTTGGGAATTAGAACTTATTCCTGCATATTTTCTCATTGGCGGAGATTTTGGTCACGAATATAAAGAAGAATCAAAAAAATCAGCCGTTAAGTTTGTACTGTTTACTTTTTTAGGCAGTATGATTATGCTGCTTGGAATTTTGCTTTTGCACTACTTCAACTATAACTCCGCAAATATTCTATCTTCTGTTTTCGAAAATATTATTACAACAAATATTCCTACGAGTATAAAATACTTAATATCTATATGCTTTTTAATAGGATTTGGCGTAAAACTTCCGATTATTCCTTTACATACCTGGCTTCCGGATGCACATACCAATGCTCCGACACCGGTAAGTATGATTTTAGCGGGAATACTTTTAAAAACAGGGGCTTATGGTATATACAGATTTAATTATCAAATATTGGGGGATATTTTTTCAAATTTTGCCGGTATTTTAGCTGTTCTTGCACTTATCAATATAATTTATACAGCTTTTGTAGCATATACCCAAAAAGATATTAAACGCATTGTTGCGTATTCAAGTATTTCAAATATGGGACTTGTTTTATTAGGTCTTTGTGCCTTCAATCAAATAGGTTTGAGCGCTTCTGTTTTCCACATGATTGCACACTCCTTTGTAACGGCGGGACTGTTCATGATTTGCGGAATAGTATATTTAAGATGCAAAACCAGAGATATAAATTCTCTGGGAGGAATAGCAATTTATATGCCGAGACTTTTCGGATTTGCATCCCTTATTGTTTTAGCATCCGTAGGTATACCGCTTTTTGCTCCTTTTATAGGTGAAATTCTTACCATAATATCTGCTATGTTTTCTGATATGGGAACGGTTTTAAAACTAACGGCAATATTTTCGCTTCCTCTTTTAATAATAAGTTCTTGTTACATGCTTAAATTCCTACACGAAGGATTTATGGGGCAAGTTCAGGAAAAGTTCTCAAAAATTAATGATATTACGGTACATGAATTTGTAATACTTGCTTCAATTACGACCGGTCTTATATTTTTGGGTATATTCCCGTTTGTAGTTTTAAATATGGTGGGATAGAAGAATATGATAAACGATTTTTTCAATATAATGCTTCCTCAAATATGCTTGGGACTTTTTATAGTCCTGCAGCTTTTATTGAGCATATTTTTATCACCAAGATTTGAAAAATATGCAAGAATAATATCCGCATCAGGAATCGCATTGAGCGCAGTACTGCTTACATCCGTACAGGCAGAACCTCAATATTTCGGATTAAAAAATGCAGTAATGTCTGATTATTATACTGTTTTATTTCATTTTATAATTCTTATTTGCGGATTCTTTATAGTTCTTTTAATGAAAAATTTAACCCTAAAGTCAAAACAAAATTCATATACTTTGCATGCATTACTTTTAACAGCCATATTTGGTGCATTTAATATTGTAAGTGCGAATGACTTTTTAACATTGTTTATATCAATTGAATTACTGTCCTTCCCGACATACTTTTTAATTGCGTCAACCCGTAATTACTATTCCAAAGAAGCTTGTTTTAAATATTTAATTACAAATGCAATCTCCACCGGAGTCTTTTTATTCGGAGTCTCATACCTGTACGGGATAACTTCATCTGTTAATTTTTCTGAAATTACCGAATTTATGAGCGAAAATGAGCCATCTCTATTATATGCTTTTTCGGGAATTATGATCATTTTGGGGTTAATTTCAAAATTATCAATTTTTCCGTTTGCGAATTGGGTTATTGACGTATATAAAGGTACCGAAACTTCAATACTAGCATTTTTATCAACGATACCTAAACTTGCAATGTTCGCTATTGTATGCAGATTACTTGTATTTCCTTTATCATACAGTTTTGAATTAGCTTTTGTTTTGGCAATTATTTCAATTATAACAGCATTTTGGGCAAATACTTATGCCATAAGAGAAAATAATGTCAAAGTAATCTTTGCCTGTTCTTCTGCCGCTAATGCTTCATATATGCTTCTTGTTGCCGCTCTGGTTTCAGTTTATAACCTTTCTACAGTTATTTTTTATTTAGTTTGCTATGTAATAATGAACCTTACTGTATTTTGTTTCTTAAATATTACAGAATACAACAATATCGGCTTTAACATTAACGATTTTAAAAATATTTTCCATAAAAATCATGGTTTTGCGGTTTGCTACGCTCTTACAATAATTGCACTTGCAGGATTCCCTATAACATCGGGTTTTGCTGCCAAAATTTATTTATTTTCAGCAGTTGCCAATTCCGGACTTATATTTTTACCGTTTTTACTTGCTTTATTATTGTTAACGGTAATTGCACTATTTTATTATCTGAAAATTATTATGCCTTTATTTGAAAAGAATAATTCCGAAGGTATTAAATTAAAAGCTTTTTACTCACAAAAGTTTGTACTTTTTATAACAGCTGCCATTACACTTATAATCGGAATTTGTCCTGAAAAACTAATTGAACTGTGCCGTTTTATTGCCTATAACATATAATTTATGGTATTATGTGGCTATGGCAATAATATCAGACGACAATATAATTAAAAAACATTCCTCTGCTAAAAATCCAAACATAAAAGCAGAATCTATTGAATACGATAAAACTTTTGAAAATTCAATCAGACCTAAAGATTTTGAAAGTTATATAGGTCAAAGCTCCCTAAAAGAAACTTTAAAAATAATTCTTGAGGCGGCAAAAAAAAGAGAAAAACCGCTTGATCACATGCTTTTTTACGGACCGCCCGGATTAGGAAAAACAACAATTGCAGGTGTAATTGCCGCCCAAATGGGAGTTGATATAAAAATAACTTCCGCCCCCGCTCTTGAAAGGCCTCGCGATATTATAGGGATTCTTATGTCGCTCAAAGGCGGAGAAATTCTTTTCATTGATGAAATTCACAGACTTAACAAAGTTGCTGAAGAAATTCTGTATCCTGCAATGGAAGATTTCACTTTGGATATGACTACAGGTAAAAGTCAAACGGCCAAAACACTAAGAGTACCTATTCCTAAATTTACATTAATAGGAGCTACGACGAAAGCGGGGGAACTGTCAAGCCCATTGAGAGACAGGTTTGGAATGATTCACAGATTGGAATTTTATTCCGTGGAAGAACTTTCAAAAGTGGTCACAAGAACAGCCGGATTAATTGATATAAAAATTACTGAAGAAGGAGCAAAAGCTATAGCAAAGAGATCCAGAGGGACTCCTCGTATTGCTAACAGACTTGTCAAAAGAGTATCAGATTTTGCGATAGTCAAATACGACGGAATAATAGACGAAAATGTTGCGAATGAATCTCTTGATATATTAAAAATTGATACTTACGGATTAGATACAACAGATAGAGCTCTTTTGAATTTAATTATAGATAAATATGACGGAGGACCGGTCGGAATCGAAACAATAGCAGCAGCTTTAAGTGAAGATGTAAGAACTATTGAAGATGTTTGTGAACCATATCTTTTACAAGCGGGATTTTTACAAAGAACTCCGAGAGGAAGAAAAGTATCGCCCGAAGGTTACAGACATTTAGGAATAAATCTGCCGTCAGAACAAAAAAGGTTATTTGACTATTAGGATTAATTAATGAAAAAATTATTATTCTTTATATTTATATTTTTTATATCTGTTTTCTCCTGCTTTGCAGAAGACGCAAATATTTTACCGTCTCAGACCGGAATTGTACAAACAGTAGAATACATCGATTTAGACGGGGGTGAATACACTCAAACAAAACAAATCGCTGAAATAAAGCTTCTAAAAGGTGATTTAAAAGGAGAAAAAGTTACAGTTGACAACATGCTCACCGGAAATCCAAATTATGACATTAAACTAAAAAAAGGAATGAAGGTTGTTTTGCACGTTGAAAAAAGCGATGACGGACTTATGTTTTCCGTGGAAGATATTGAACGCTCCGGAGTTTTAGTGGTATTGGGCCTTATTTTTTGCGCATTACTTATTTATGTCGGAAAAGAAAAAGGATTATGCAGTCTTGTATCAATATGTCTGACTTGTTTTTTAATATTTTATTTACTGTCACCGATGATTTTAACGGGTATTAATCCGGCTCTTGCAACACTTATTACATGCCTGCTTGCAACTTTGGTTACAATGTATTTAGTCGGCGGATTCAACAAGAAAAGTACATCTGCTGCGATAGGGTGTGTTTTAAGTCTTTTGACAGCTGGAATTTTATCTTATTTAACCGTAAAATTTGCTTCATTAACAGGGTTTAGCGGCGAAAATTCCATGTTTTTATATTCTGCACACCCTGAACTCGATTTTATATCTATTGTAATTTCGACAATGATGCTTGCAACACTCGGTGCCGTAATGGATGTCGGAATGTCAATCGCAAGCACAATCAATGAAATTTATTCCGTTGATAACACAAAAACTATAAAAGAACTTTTTCTATCAGGTATGAATGTCGGAAGGGATATTATAGGAACAATGGCTAACACATTGATTCTCGTTTACTTAGGAGGTTCTCTTCCTCTAATCCTTCTTGCTTCTAATATAGATTTGCAAAAGTTCTTTAACCTTAATCAAGTTGTGACGGAAATTGCATCTGCACTAATCGGGAGTTCCGCCATTGTTATTTGCGTTCCAATTACAGCAATTGTCGCATCCGAGCTTGTCAGCCGAATTAAACAAAATGATGATTTCTCAAATTTCGGTAAATAATTGATTTTTCATATTCCAAATGATATACTTGTGTTGAATTTAAGGGGAGAAAATGGGATGAAGAGATTTAAGTTTATTTTAATATTATTTACATTACTTTGTTTTACATCATTAAATGTTAACGCAAGTACATTTAAGGCAGATGCAAGAACGAAAAGAATTCCTGCGGGAACTCTGTTCAGATTGGAATTTTTAAATGGCGTCAGCACGTACTCAGGAGGGGTAGGTGATGCGTTTTCGGCAACATTAAAAAATGAGCAGGCAAATGATTCAGGAGTAATATTACCCCTAGGTTCCGTTGTCAGAGGAAGTATCGGAGATGTAAAAACTTCAAAAAGATTTTCAAGAGGTGCAAAATTATATCTTGATTTCGATCACATCGTAACACCTACAGGACGTCAAATTCCGCTCGACATGGCTGTTTGCGCATTTGATAAAATTTATTTTGACGGAGGTTTATACAAAAATCTCGGTTACGGTGAAGCTTTAAAGAAAAATTATAACAGAGCTGTTGAAATAACAAAGAATTCTACAGAGTACGGCTTGAGCGTCAGAGATTCTCATCCAGGATTGCATTATTTAACGACTCCAGTATGCGCCATCGGCGGTTTCATTGGCGGAGCCGGATATTTAATAGGGGACAGTATAGCTGATATTTTCAGAAAAGGAGAAGAGGTTCAAATTAACGCCGGCGATATTATCGACGTTAAACTCTTAAATCCGATTGATGTTCCGGTATATTAATCCGAGAGCATTTTTATAATACAATTTGCGGCTTCTGATGCAGAATATTTATCAGAAAGCAGTTCTCTTACTTCACCTAATGCTTTAATGGTATTTTGCCTGTATTCTGAATTATAAAGCAACTTTTCGCTTTCATAACAAATGTTATCAGAAGTAAATTTAGTTTGTACAAGTTCCGGAACTATATCTTTTCCTGTAATAATGTTAGGAAGAGAAACGTTTTTAATACATCGAACCATTAAATATATCAAATACAGAATCCAAGGCCCTTTATATCCTATTATCATAGGTGTTTGATATAATGATGCCTCGAGAGCTACAGTGCCGGATGCTAATATTAAAGAATCGGAAACACTTAGAAGCGCCTGATTTTCACCCTTTATAACTTTGAAACCGGTATCTTTTATATATTTATCGAAAATTTTATCGTTTAAATTCGGTGCGTGAGAAATACAAATCTGAATTTCGGGGTGCAGCTTTTTTAATTTTTTAGCGCCGTTAATAAGAGTTTTAGCTAAAAACGCCAGTTCTAAAGGTCTTGAACCGGGGAAAACTGATACAAGAGGTTTGTTTAGGTCAAATCCGTGTTTTACGAAGAACTCATTTTTGTCAGCTTTCGGCAAAAGCTGCTTAATTAGAGGATGTCCGCAAAACTCAACATCTATACCGAAATTTTTGTATAAAGCCTCCTCAAAAGGAAAGATACAAAGTACCTTATCCACATATTTTTTTATTTTTTTAATACGCCATTTTCTGCTTGCCCAAACCTGAGGCGGAATATAATCTACAATCTTTATTCCGCTTCCTTTTAATCTTTTTGCGACTCTTAAATTGAATGTTCCGTAGTCAATTAACAAAACTAAGTCAGGCTTATAAACGTTCAAAAGATAATCACAAACATTTTTTTCCAAACATAAGTGATCGATTGCCATTTTTAAGCTAATGCCAAAGGCAGACATTTTTGAATGGTCGTGAAAAATTTTTGCTCCCGCGTTTTTAAGATTTTCTCCGCCGATGGCTTGTATTTCAATATCAGGACATTTTTCCTTTAAAATAGCAGCGACTTTGCCGCCATGTATATCTCCGGAATACTCTCCTGTTATAATAAAAACTTTTTTCATAACTTTATACTGCCATTACAACGATATTATTTTTATCTGCGTATTTAATAACTTCGTCTTTATCTACAATAATAGTTTCGCCTGCTTCTACCGCAATTAAATCAGCCTTGTACTTTTTCATTATCTTTAGAGTTTTTAAACCTATTGCAGGAATATCAAACCTTTTATCCTGAGCCGGTTTTGCGACTTTTATAACTCTTGCCGCACTTTTAGCAAGTTTACCGCCTCTTTTAATACAATTATCCGTACCTTCAATGGCTTCTACCGCCATAATCATTTTGTCTTTAATAACTACTGACTGACCTATATCAAGCTTTCCTGTTTCTTTTGCAAGCCAATATCCGTAATTTACATCCTCTACCTGTTCCGCTGTCGGCTGAACCTTCCCTAAAACGCCTGAAGGAATCATAAGGTTTTTAATAAATAAAGTTTGGTCTAAAACGGTCACCCCTATTTTTTCAAGCTCTTCGATTATCATAAGCATCACTTTATCATCATTCAATCTTATTGCTTTTTTTACAAAATCCAAAGCTCTTGAGTCAAACTTAGGTCGTTTTATTATAACTGTTTTACTTACCTTTCCTAAAAATGTCAGCTGCGTAATCCCTTCACTTTTTATAACTTTTTCTATTTTTAGAACTTCTCCGGGACAGAATGAATAAACTTTTGAGCAATATTTTTTTAATTGTCTGTAATTATCATCAGACAGCGATATACAAACAACATCAAAGCCGTTTTCTTTTGCATATTGAGCCATTTTTACGGGAAGAAGCCCGTCTCCGGCAATTAAACCTTGTTTATGCTCTAAAACAACTGACATTATACTAAAACCTCCTCTATACTCGGATGAGTTAATAATACTATAAAAAATCTTTTTTTTTTAGCTTTTGTTAATTATTATTAAAAAACTTACTTTATTTTTTTCAAATTTTATAGTAAATTATAGTTATATACTAGTAAAATAGAAGTGTGCTTTATGAATAATGATGAAAAGAAAATACTTATAAAAATAATTGCAATCGTTTTGGTTGTATTTTATTTTGCGATGCCACCGCATAATAAAATTGCACAATGGGGATTCGTTTTTAACAATATTGCCCGTTTTTTTGAATCCAGTCCGGCTAATATGGAAAAGACAGAATACTTGTTTCACCGCAATAATGCTATATACTTAGTCAGAATGGATAATAAAATTGCTGCTTTAAGAGAAATGGATAAAGCAGTTGCTACTTTTCCGGTATCACTTCCCGATGAGCAATTGTATTCTTTATATAGCGAAAGAGCAAAAGTAAGATTGTACTACGGCGATTATAAAGGCGCTCTTACAGATTATTTGCGTAATCCGAACCCAAATATGAATGATATGCTAAAAATAGCAATGCTGTTCAAAAAAGAAGGCAAACGCAAGACTGCTGTTTCATACTGTAATAAAATAATAGAAATGGATATCAGAGCCTACGCAGGATATGCCTGCATGGCGGATGTATACGCTGATGCCGGCAAATACGAATCTTCCGTAACTATAATGGATTTGTTGATTGACAGATGCCCAAATAAAGCAAGATATCATTGGGATAGAGCAATGTATAAAGAAAAAATGGGCGACATTAAAGGCGCAGAAGAGGATCGCCAAAAAGCTGACGAATTGTCCGCCGGCTATGTTAACACAAATTCTATAACAGAGGAAGCTCTCAAACCAAAGGTTTTGGATTTGACTATTTCGTAAATCTTTATAATAAATTAATATTCTGAATATTTTTTTGTTTTAAAATAGATATACAGACAAGAGGTTGTATATGAAACATTCGGAGTATTCGGCAGTTATAGTTGGAAGCGGTGCAGCAGGATTGTTTGCCGCACTTAAATTGTCGTCTCAAATAACTTTACCTGACGGAATTTTAATTGTAACAAAATCAACTATCGGTGAAAGTAACTCTAAATACGCACAAGGTGGTATTGTTGGTGTATTACACCAAAACAAAGAAGACAACGTTGAATCTCATATAGAAGATACCCTTAGAGCAGGTGCAGGATTGAGTGACAAAAAAGTCGTTAAATATATTTCTGAACTTTCTGATACCGTAATCAATGACTTAATAACTTACGGTGTTAAATTTGATAAAGATAAATTCGGGAACCTTAATTTTACACTGGAAGCAGCTCATTCACACAGACGCATATTGCACTCCGGAGGAGATGCGACAGGCAAAGGAATTGTAGATGCTCTTTGCAAAAAAGTTGAAGAGGATTCCAATATTACCGTTTTAGAAAATACCATGGCAGTTGAACTGCTTATAAATTCTAACAATGAAACTAAAGGGCTTATTATATATAATTCTCTAACAGGAGAACATGAAATTGTCTATTCTTCTGCCGTAATATTAGCTACAGGCGGAGTTGGACAAGTATACAAATACACAACAAATCCGGAAGGAGCAACAGGAGACGGACTTGATTTGGCATACAATGCGGGTGCAATAATTCAAGATATGGAATTTATTCAGTTTCACCCTACTGCTTTGGCTTTAACGCCAAAAAGCAAAGAACGTTTCTTGATATCAGAAGCTGTAAGAGGAGAAGGGGCTAAACTTATAGACAGTTCCGGCAAAGAATTTATGTCCAAATATCACGATAAAAGAGAACTTGCACCCAGAGATATTGTAACAAGAGCGATTTATTCAGAAATGAAAAAATCTCATACAACAAACATGTTTTTAAATGCTTCTGTAATAGACAAAAATAAACTTGCAGAAAGATTTCCGACAATATCAAAAAAATGTTCAGTAAATGGTATTGATATTTCATCATCACCAATTCCTGTTGCGCCCGCTGCACATTATACTATGGGCGGAATTAAAGCTACAGTTGAAGGTAAAACTTCAATATCAGGTTTGTATGCTATCGGTGAAGCAGCCTCAACCGGATTACACGGTGCAAACAGATTAGCAAGCAACTCTTTGTTAGAATGCGTAGTTTGCGCTTACGAACTTGCGGATTACCTGTCTTTTGCCAATCTTGAAACACCTAAAATCATAGACAATGCCATTATGCAAACAATTGGTATTTATTCAAAACCTCTAACTGATATTGAATATAATATACCCGAACTTAAACAAAAACTAAAAGATTTAATGTGGAATAAAGCAGGTATAATCCGTAATGAGAGAGATTTAAAATCTGCAATATCTGAAATAGAAACAATGAAAGCCAATTTTAAACGAGAACGCAAGTGTGCTAACATACAAGAATATGAATACAGAAATATGCTTACTGCCGCACAACTGATAACAGAAAGCGCTCTAAACAGAACAGAATCTGTAGGTGCGCATTCAAGGGAAGATTTTAAAAACAGTATACAGAATGAAGCGAAACATTCTAATATAAAAAAATGTAATAACACGGAGATTGTTGAATATGTTGGATAAATTTTATATAGAAGACCATATAAAAAAAGCTTTAGCTGAAGATATAGGCTTTGGGGACATTACGACTGATTATCTTACAAACGAAAATGATACTATGAGTTGCGAACTTAATTCAAGAACCGAAGGTATTTTTTGCGGAAAATCAGTTTTTGAAACAGTTTTTAAAGTTTTGTCAGACAAAGTTGAAATAAATTTTTATAAAAATGACGGGGATAAAATCAGCAAAGGCGACAAAATTGCCGACATAAAAGGTCCCGCAAAATATATTTTATTGGGAGAAAGAACAGCTCTCAACTACGTTCAAAGAATGAGCGGAATTGCAACAGAAACTAATAAATACCAAAAAGCTATAGGTAACTATAAAGCAAAAATTGTTGATACAAGAAAAACAACACCACTATTTAGGGCTTTTGAAAAATATGCCGTAAAAACCGGAGGCGGAAGCCTGCACAGATTTAACCTATCAGATTGCGCCATGATAAAAGATAATCATATTAAATACTCCGGTTCTATAACTAAAGCAGTTGAAGAATTAAAAAAGAATATTTCTCATGCACATAAAATAGAAGTAGAGTGTGACACAAAAGACCAGGTTAAAGAAGCTCTTTCTTGCAAAGCTGATATTATAATGCTCGATAATATGACGATTGAACAAATGAAAGACTGCGTCAAACTTATCAATGGACAAGCAATTGTCGAAGCAAGCGGAAATGTAAATCTTACAACCGTATCAGAAATAGCTTCTACAGGTGTCGATATAATATCCTCAAGCGCTATAGTAGCTAAAGCACCAACACTTGATTTAGGGCTTGATTGCAAATAAATTATATAATACTCTTTTTTAATCTTACAGAACGGTTTTCGCTCAACAAGTTTTTAAGTTTCATAATAGCTTGAGCATGAAGTTGAGAAACTCTTGATTCTGAAATATTAATTGCATCGCCGATTTCTTTCAAGGTCATATTTTCGTGATAATAAAGAACCATAATAGTTCTTTCTCTTTCAGGTAAACGTTTCAAAGCCTCCTCCAATTCCTTTTTTACATTATCGCTTTCAAGTTGTTCATGAGGAGTTTTGTTACTTGAATCTTCTATAGTATCAATTATCTCCAAATCCCCGTCGGAAGCGCCCTTTTTATCATATATAGAAGTTATCGTTGTATCTTCTGCTATTATTTGTTCTACTTTTTCTTTTTCAATACCTAAATAATTTGCTATTTCAGTATTTGTAGCAGCCCTTCCGAATTGTTTTTTCAATTCATCCTGAGCCTCTTTTACGTCACGTATTTTTCTTCTTATACTTCTCGGAAGAAAATCTTGTGAACGAACTTTATCTATAATACAGCCTCTGATTCTTATTAATGCATAAGTCTCAAATCTGGCACCCATTTTGGGCGAATATTTTTCAACGGCATCAATAAGACCTTCAATACCATAACTTGAAATATCTTCATATGAGAAAGTAGGAGGGAGAGCAACCTTAACCCTGCCTACAACATATCTTGTTAAATATATATATTGCAAAATGAGCTCATCACGAATTGACTTATTCTCGTGATCTTCAAAATATTTAGACCACAAATCCGCCAATTCTTCATTGGATATTCTTTTTATTTTGCTGTAAGAAATTAATTCTAAATCCTGTTCCATCCCATTTAGTCCAATGTGTTGCTCCATTATATTTTAGCTTTTTTAATCAAAAACTTTATCGTTTGTTTGGATGAAATTGTTAAGATTTGTTAAATTATATATTTTAAATTAGCAATTTAATAAAAAATAAATACTTATTATATATACAGGGATACTAACAGGGATATTAAAAGTTACTGAAATTTTGTTCACAATTCACATATTTTCACATACTACACTTCACACACATTAAGTTTTTAGAGTCAATTGAAATGACTCTTTTTTTTGTGTAAAAAATTAAACAGCGAACTACACCGATGTCTTTATGTTTGACTCAGTTCTCTTTGAACTATTATTTTTTATTGCCAAGCCTTTTTTTAAAACTTGCTCAACTTGATTAAATACGCTGTCCCAATCGCCTATAGATTTTTGTCTGAATAATTTTACACTATCATACCAATCAGAGCGGCTCATATCATCGTGCCATCTCCAATTGACTTCGTATGGCAAAAGTATGAAACAAGGAATTCCCAGTGCACCTGCAAGATGCGCAAGGGATGTATCATTACAAATTACAAGATCTAAGTTTGACAGAGCTGCTGCGGTTTGAGAAAAATCAATAAGCTCACAGCCAATATCCGTGATATCATATTTATCCGTTAATTTCTTTAATTCTTCAGCTCCTTCAAATGTTTGGAAAGAATAAAATTTTGTTCCTTCAAGCTCAATTAAAGGAGAAAAAGCTTCGGTTGGGATTACCCTATCCATATCGTAATAAGTATTTCCCTGCCACTTTATACCTATTTTTAATTTATCATTATCAAAATACTTATTTTTATATTCATCCGCCAAATTTTGATCAAAATTCAAATAGCCTTCGGAAGCTTCGAACACCGATTTTCCTTTCAAGCCTAAAACATAAGGTAGACTTAAAATCGGACAATGAACATCAAAATCCATATTTTGTTCAGGAATAAAACCGTCTATAAGTTCATCTATACCTAAATTGCTTTTTTCAAACAAAGGAACCAACGGTCTTTGAGGATAAAAAACGAGTTTTTTACATCTTTTTTTAGCTAACGGCAAGTATCTTGAAAACATAATAACATCGCCAAAACCTGCCTCATAATATACAAAAAGCGTCTTATCTTTGATATTTTCACCTTTCCACAATTTATCTTTTGACGCCAAGTTTGGATACGTTTTATTCTGAAGAGCAATGGCAGTCTCCCTGCATAACCTGTTTTCAAAATATTTTAAACCTTTATCATAATTTTTTGTCCTCATTAATGCAATTGAATAAAAATACTCTGTATCTTTATCGTTAGGTTTAAGTTTATTACAAATTTTTAATGCCGAAACCGCACTTTTACCATTACCTTCTATTTCATATAAATGCGCTAAATTAAACCATGCCTGATATGAAGACGGATTAATTTTAAGAGCCTTTTCATATACCGAAATAGCCTTTTTTATCTGTTTTAAATTCTTATACGCAAGAGCTATGTTGAATAACAGCGAAAAATTTTTAGGATAATTTTCTAAAACATCTTTTTCGCAACTGATTATTTCATCATAATCTTCATTTCTTATATATGCTTGGAAAAGTGTTTCGTAAAAATATTCACATGGAGACAGGAATATTGCTTTTTTAACCCAATCTATAGATTCTGCCACATCGTTTTGTTGAAGCTTTAACACACCCATTAGATTATAAACTTCCGCATTATCCGGATTTAATTCCAAAGCCTCTTTATAAGCCGATTCAGCCTCTATAAATTTCCCGCTTTGATGATAGTCAAAACCCTTGTTAATTATATCGTTAATTGTTGGCATAATATTCCCTCCATAATAGATTATAATAAATAATAATTAACACTTGAATCGGTTGTTTAAAGTAATTTAAAAAACCTCCCGGTTACGGGAGGTTTTAGTTTAATATTTATTTTTTCGGTTATCTTTATCTAAACTTTAAAAATATTTGTTCTTTTGTCTGCATCATTTCTTCTACAATCAACCATTTACCGTTCGACTGTTTTTGAATTACTTGATACATTTTTAATTTATATGTTTCACCTTTTGGCTGCCTTAAAGCTGAGACCTTATACCTTCCGTTTGGTAACGGTGTAACTGTTATATTGGAATAAGAATTTGTATATTTTCTTAATTTTGCTGTTGCCTGACTCAATCTCATTTGCTTAACGTAAGTGGCTGTATCTGTTCCTACATCAACGAGCTCTCCATTAGGCTTTACCACTTCTCTGATAATTTTGGCATTTGGGGAATACATATCCCCTACTGAAGTATCATAAGTATTTGCGGCATTTACATAATTACTGAAAAAGTCCAAAGCCTCTTTTTTCCCGTCAGCAAACACAGCCAGAGGAACTAAAAAAACAGATAAAATAAGTATAAAAAGATTTTTCATATAATTCACCTCCTAAACATTAGGTAAATCGCCTTTAACATCAGCTATTTCGTTGCTGTCAAGACCAAATACAGTATGGAGTGTTTCAACCGCTTTATTAGCATTATCTTTGTCAACTAAACAACTGATTTTTATTTCACTTGTTGCAATCATTTTTATGTTTATACCGAGATTTGCCAGTGTTCTGAACATTTTCGCCGCAATCCCCGGTCTTCCTACCATGCCTGCACCGACTATTGATATCTTTGCAATTTTATCATCCACAAACACATTGCTGTAGCATAGTTCGGATTTTAACTTTTCCAATACTCCCATTGCTTTATCAATATCAGATTTATCGATTGTAAAAGCAATGTCATTTGTGTGAAGTTCTTTTCTGGCATAAGACTGAATAATCATGTCTATTGATATGTTTTCTGCTGCAAGCCCGTCAAATAATGATGCTGCCACTCCGGGGTTATCTTTTACATCACACACAACAATTCTAAGCTGTGACATATCTGATGCTACACCCGTTACCGGTCTGTGTAATTCCATTTTATCTACTCCTAATATTAAAGTTCCGTAATCTTCAAGTTTAAAAGTACTCCTTACCCTGACAGGCGTGTTGTGAGTCATAGCTGTTTCAACCGCTCTCGGGTGAAGTACGTTTGCTCCGCCGGAAGCCAGTTCCATCATTTCATCATAAGAAATTTCTTTTAATTTTGATGCACATGGTACAATTCGCGGATCCGTTGTATAAACACCTTCTACATCAGTATATATATCACACCTTTCAGCTTCCAATGCACCCGCTAAAGCTACAGCAGAAGTGTCAGAACCGCCTCTTCCCAGCGTTGTTATTTCGTAATCATCAGTTATACCTTGAAAACCTGCAATTACAACAACTTTTCCTTCATCAAGATATTTGCGTATCTTATCAGTCTTGATATCAAGGATTCTTGCCTTTGTATGAACTTTTTCAGTTATTATACCTACTTGCATTGCATTCATACTTACAGCATCACATCCTTGAGCCTGTAATGCCATAGCCAAAAGTGCAATAGATACTCCCTCTCCAGTCGATAGAAGCATGTCCATTTCTCTTGCGGACGGGTTCGGAGTTATATCTTTTGCTAATTTTGTTAATATATCAGTAGTATGCCCCATTGCTGAAACAACTACCACCACATCATGTCCTAAATTTTTTTCTCTTATAACGGCACGTGCGACATTTTTTATCTTATCGGTATCCGCAACAGAAGTACCGCCAAATTTTTGAACTATTATATCTTTCATTCCTTTTGTCCCAAAATAAAGTCAACTATAATTATATATACAAATAACGATAAAAACAACAAAAAAGTTTTATTTTAATAATTATTGAATTAAATAATAAAAAAATATGTTATTATAAATAGTATGAACACATATCTTAACGGAAGCATAAAAAGCGGAGCTGTAATGAGGTGGTCCATTAACCCCCTTATAGTCTATATTGCACCAATGAAGTTTTATTCAAAAGTCGGAGAAGATAATAAATATCGCAAGATGGTAATGGATGCATTTTCCGTTTGGTCTGCTGCCAGCGGAGGAAAAATAACATTCAGAATTACAAATGTGCTTCTGGATTCAAATATAAATGTTGATTGGAAAAGAGTTGACAGAGATGCTCTCGGACATTGCTATTTCAATTGGGATCAACAAGGACGGTTATACGGAGCGGAAGTGTCAATCGGGTTAACAGACGGAAGAATACATAAGGCTTATGATAATGATACGGAAGTCTATCACACAATACTTCATGAAATAGGTCATGCGCTCGGTTTAGGACACAGTCCGTATAAAAGTGATATTATGTATACTCCTCATCAATATGGAAACGCGTCTCTTTCACCAAATGACAAATATTCCATTCAGTGGCTTTACAGACTGCCCGCAGGAGCTTCCGTGAAAAAAATAGCCTCTCAACATGGGCTTACAACTTCAACGGACATTGATTCCGTTATAAGAAAGATTGATTCCAAAAATAATACAGGAAAAGAAAATCACGAGCATCTTCAAATACAAACAAGTCGTGATTTGCTTGAAGAGGCTTCAAATATAGGTGACTTAAAAAAATATAACATGATGCTGCAAAACATTTCGCTTTCTCAAAATGTAAAGAATTATTTAAATAATAACAGAAAATAGCAAAAAATCTTGACTAAATGTTTTATAATAATTATATAATTATCAATGCATCATGTGTGGTAAAATTTAGAAAAGATTTGGGACAAATGACAGACAAAAACAATATTAATTACATGAATAATATTGAAGGAACTGCAACAGAAAGTACACAGTCTTCCAATCCGTTGTCATCTTTTGCAAATAAATCAGCGTTGAGCGATTATACACAAATTGTTTCCAGAAAAAATTTTGACGAAGATGCTCATAAAATAGCAGAAGTGGTAAGAATTTTAAATAATCTTGCGCCTTTAACAATGCCCGTTTATAATTTCAATATTGATGAAATTAACGGAGAACGTTATTACAAACCTGACGGTTCTTTACTCTTGGTAAGAGATTTTGACAGTGACGTTATTCGTGATTACTATTACAACCCGAATGCCGATTCTGCCGAATATACCGTTTCAAGGATTCTTGAACACGACAAAAATACCGGCAGACTGCGAGTAAAAATTGAACCTATTACCCGCAAAGGCAGCAGATTAAAAACTACAATCGCAATTTTTGATGAGAAAATTAACAATAAGTATACAATAATACAACTTTCCGATAACGGAATCGTTAATAATATTTCTGAGTTTTCGGGCAAGGGGAAATCTTTTCAAACATTATTCAGAAGCTCGACCAGCTTTAAACCCGTCAGATACATCGAAGGTAAGGATAACAAAGATAGCGGATTTGAAATGGTTGACTGTTTATTTTCAGAGAGCGGAGAAATAGTAAGAATTAAAAAATATAACAGTAAAAAAGAAATTAATATTGATTATACCGACTCTCAAAAACATGTTTCCGTGAAGACTAAGTAACAGACAAAAAACCTTAAATTTTCTTCACATACTGTTTGCATTTTAATTTTGTTTATTTTAATATAGAACGGTACGCCGAATTTTATAGAATGTGTTAAATTCACATTCTATTTTAAATAGGTCGAAAACAAGATAAAACAAAATTATATAAAGGAATTCAACAATGGGTATCAAAGGTAAAAATGACAGAATGGTTGTTCTTGCATGTGAAGATTGCAAAGAAAGAAATTACACAACAGTAAAGAACAAAAAAAATTCTAAGGACAGAATGGAACTCTCCAAATACTGCCCAACTTGTAAGAAACACACAACTCACAAGGAAACCAAGTAAGGTAACCAAGTGACTAAGTGACCAAGTGACCAAGTCATTTAAAGCTTCTTGATCACTTTCACGGGCGTCCTTAGTTCAGTTGGTAGAACGTCGGTCTCCAAAACCGGATGTCGAGGGTTCGAGTCCTTCAGGGCGCGATTTGTAAAAACACAGGAAAACGAAATGAACGATACTTTAGAAAAAACAAAAGATGCCGTAACCACATATTTTAGAGGCGTAAAAACTGAGTGGGGCAAGATTACTTGGCCGGAAAAACATCAGGTTGTTACGGAAACTTTTTTTGTAATAGCAATTGTATTTGTATTCACTGTTTTTATTTATGTTGTGGATATACTATTCAATGCATTGTTATCGCACATTCACGGTTAACCTGACTATAATAAACCAAAAAGGGTAAGAATGATGAGTGAAAAAGACGAAATTCTCGAAAACGAAGAAATAGTTGAAGAATCAGCTAATGACCTAAAATCAGCAGAAAAGAAAAATCAAAAACGCTGGTATATTGTTCATACTTATTCAGGTTACGAAAACAAGGTAAAAAGCAATCTTGAAAAACGTATTGAATACATGAATATGTCAGACAAGATTTTCCGTGTTGAAGTTCCTCAAAAAACAGTTACCCAAATTAAGGGCGGCAGAAAACAGGAAAAAGAAGAAAAGATTTTCCCGGGTTATGTTTTGGTTGAAATGATAATGGATGAGGACAGCTGGTATGTAGTAAGACACACAGCAGGTGTAACAAAATTTGTCGGCTCGGCTAAAAAACCTATTCCTGCAAAGGAAAGCGAAATCAAAAAGATTATTCATCGTTCAACTGCTCAAACTCAAAAAGTTGAAATGGATGTTAAGGTCGGAGAAAAAGTCAGAATTATATCCGGACCGTTTGCAGAGTTTGTCGGAGATATTACAGAAGTTTATCCTGATAAAGCAAAACTTCGAGCAATGGTTTCAATCTTCGGTCGTGAAAC
>CADCOS010000033.1 GCA_902803165.1 uncultured bacterium
CATTTTTTCCATATAAATCGGTTCATCAAAAAGCGGAGTTTTATTTTGATTCAAAAATGCAACATAACTTGCAATACCGCCTTCATAGTGGAAAGTTTCTTCTTTTTCGCTTTTTTCATCATGAAGTATAATTTTCAACCCTTTATTTAAAAATGCCATTTCTCTGAAACGGGTTGAAATAATATCAACATCAATATCCGTAGTTTCCGTGAAAATTTCAGGATCTAACCAAAAAGTTGATTTTGTACCTGTTTTTGTTGTTGCAACAGTTTTTTCAACAGGAGAAACCGGCTCTCCTCTTAAGTAAGTTTGTTTCCATACATAACCGTCACGAGAAACTTCAACAGTCATTTTTTCAGAAAGAGCATTTACAACAGATGCACCAACGCCGTGAAGTCCGCCTGAAACTTTATACCCGCCGTCACCGAATTTTCCGCCGGCATGGAGTACCGTGTGAACAATTTCCAGTGCGGATTTACCTGATTCCGGCTTTATGTCAACAGGGATACCTCTTCCGTTATCTTCAACGGTTACGCTGTTATCTTTATGAACGGTAACATGAATTTCGGTACAATAACCTGCAAGAGATTCATCAATTGAATTATCCACAATTTCATATATACAGTGGTGCAAACCTCTCTGCGAAGTTGAACCTATATACATTCCCGGGCGCAATCTAACTGCTTCCAAGCCCTCTAATACACGTATATTACTGGCGTCATAACTCTGTGTCATTTCTTCTCCTTCTCTATCCCAAACCTATTTACATTCTATCATAAAAAAACTTAAAATAGTAAATTTTGTTATATTTATTGTTATAAAAATATTTTCTAATCTGCGGATTTGATATTGCTAAAGATATTTTTTTTTATGACGTTAATAATCTTGTGAGGTAAATATGGCAAGAATTATAGAATCAGGAAACGGTAATCGCCGTGTTATAAAGATGTCAGCAGAGGATATTATTTCCATAGTTAAAGATTATCAAAGGATAGTTCCCAGATATTCCGATGAAAATACCGCAAAGTGTTATCTTGAAGACACGGTAATATATATTCCGGAAGAGTTATAAATATTAATAAAAATCCGAAGAAGTAGACATGTCGGCAAGTGCTTGTCTTGCTTCTGAGAATGACGGATCTTCGGAAAGAATTTCCGTATATAATTCTTTTGCTTTGTTTTTGTCACTGCTTTCGTATAGCAATGCGAGGTTGTATTTCGCTTTTAGCAAATTCGGATCATATTCCAACGCTTTAAGAAAATATTCTTCCGCATTTTTGGTATCATGCTGAGAAACGCACATTAATCCTGAATGATATAATGCCATCGGATGTTTTGGGTTGATTTTCAATAAATCAACAAGAGCTTTCTTTTCTTCAAAGAAATTACCTAAATTATTATGTGCTTCTGCAAGTGCTATTAAGTATTTTTCATGATAATCGTTGAACTTATCGTATTCTAATGCCGTGTGTAAGTAATCAACCGCAGCCGAATAATCTCTTTGTTTGGTAGAATTAATGGCTTTTTGGTAATAAATTTCAGGGTTTAGTACATTGTATTCAATAGCTTTGTCCAAAAGCATTTTTGCTTGGGTAAAATCGTTTTTTTCGATTTCGGTGGATGCCCATTGAATATATAATTCGCAAATAAGCATTCTAACATTTTTTGCTTCTTTCTGAGTAGCTTTATCCAAAAGCGTGGTATATTTTTCAAGGGCTTTTTCGAAATTACCTTGTTCAATATAAGCTTTTGAAAGTTCAACTGTTACGTCATAAGCGCTCTGTGACATCATAACAAGCTCTTCAAGAATGCCGATTCCTACATCAAAATTTTTGAGTTTTAAATTATATTGTGCAATATTGTCCTGAATTTTAAACTTATCCGAACCTTGAACATCAAGCATTTTATTCGAATATTCAATAGCTTTTTCGTAGTCTTCTGTTACAACATAAAGTTGAACCAAATTTTCATAAACCCATAAAAGATCTTTAGGTTTAGATACGAAACTGAGCATATATAATAGTGTTTCAATAGCTTTCGGATGGTTGTTCAGTTTCATATATAGGGTTACAAGCTTTTGATTTGTTTCTACGTCAGTAGGGTAGATATCTAATCTTGTCTTGTATGATTCAAAAGCTGCCGGATAATCGTGTACAGCTTCGTTTAAGTCTGCCAAAATAGAATGAACTTCTGCAATTTCGTCGCTTTGAGTTAATAAACCTGCCAAAATGTTGTAAACAGTAACCGCAGAATAAAGTTGTTCGGTATCTCTATACAATTCGGCAAGGGTTCGGACTACTTCTTTATCATTGCTTCTGTAGTCAAAAATGCTTTCATATTCCTTAACGGCTTTATTTAAGAACCCTTTTTGTATATAGCAATCACCGAGCGTTTTTCTGGTTTCGATATCATTTGGTTCTTTTTTCAAAATAGTAATACATTGTTTTATTGCATTATTGTATTTGCTGTCTTTAAAGTATGCTTTAGCGAGATAACGTCTTACTTCTTTGTTATCAGGCCGTCTTTCGAGGTACTTAATTGCAAGAAGCTGTGCAAGTGCATATTCTCCTTGTTCAAAAAGCAATTTAACGTTTTCAAGGATTTTTTCCGTTGTAAGTTGAAAATCCTTATCACTTTTATTAACAGCGCTTTTAGGCATTATAATTGCATACAAAACATACCCGACCAAAAAAATAAGAGCAGTTGCAGCTATAATAATTATAATGTTTATATTTAAACTTATCATATAAAAGTTCTCTTCTGATACTTATAATCATTATACAATATATAATGAAAAATTCAAAACATCCTTTTGATGTAGGTCAAATATGTACCGGAATATATATTTCGGTGTAAATTGTTTTTTCCCTTGCCCCTATGGTTGCGGGGTTTAGAATAAATATATATAATCTTTTTTATGTACTTATTTCTTTTTCTTTAATTGCGAGCTAAAGAAAAAGAAATAAGTACCA
>CADCOS010000034.1 GCA_902803165.1 uncultured bacterium
ATCCCCTTTAATAAATTGCTTGAGTGCATCTATTGCATCATTATATTCGTTTCGCCACCACGCAAAATCAGTACCTGCAACTTTTTTTTGTTCTGAAATTTTTTGCAGTTCAGCTTCTGCTTTTTGAACAAGGTTTTGTTCATTTGTGTCGATTTTAGGCACTTTAATATTGTATTCTCCTTTATAACTAAAGCTTGCAGGACAAGCGTTAATTACAGAAATTTTCATTATTAAAAACTCCCCCTACACAATAAATATTTTTCAGTCTTATTATTCTCTAAAAGACAATTCCGGCATATTTTTCTTCAAAACAGAACGCAAATTCGCCATTTGAGATTCAATTGAATCGTCCGTAAGCGTTGCATTTGCATCCTGAAGTTTAACCCTGAATGCCAAAGACTTAAAGCCTTCTTGTACATGTTCTCCTTCATACAAGTCAAAGACTTCGCATCCCGAGAATATTTTATTATCAACACCTTTTTTAATAATTTTTTCTAAATCTGCCCAAGAAGTTTCTTTAGGTATAATTACCGCCAAATCCCTTTGAACTTCAGGGAATTGCGGAAGTTTTTTGTATCTTGTTACAGACTCGTTAACTGCTTCTGACAGCATATTTAAATCCAACTTGAATAAATAGGCATCCTGATTTAGTTTTAATTTTGACTTGAGTTCAGGATGGACTTCTCCGTAATATCCTATAATTTCAGGCTTTTTGCCTAACATTGTCAAAACAGCAGTTTTATAAGGATGCAGCGCTTTATGAGATTCTGCGATAGGAGAATCAGCAAGCAAATCAAATTTGATTCTGCGAGCTACACCAAATTCATTTAACACTTTGTCCACAATACCTTTAACAGTGTAGAAATCTACTTTTCCCGTGCATTGCCATAATGAATTTTGGATATTTCCGGTTAAAATACCTCCGAGAACGAGAGTTTCTCTTACTCCGGTATGTTTTTCATCGGTTTGAGAGTCTTTCAAGTATGTCCTTCCGACTTCATAACCCCAAAAATCTTTTTGTCCGTTGTCGTAATTATATTTCATACAATTCAAAAGACTTGCGGATAGAGTTTGTCTAAGCATTGCAAAATCTTCCGAAGCCGGATTTTCAACAAATACAGCTTTTTCTTCGTCAAAAGTCATATTGAATTGTTTTAACAAAGGTTTTCCTATTAATGATGATGTTTGAATCTCATTAAGCCCGCATGAAAGCATAATATTGTTAACTTTGGCAAGTATTTTTTCCATGTGTGAAATTTCAGGCGGGTTTGTTTTGTTAGGAAGAGTCGGCGTAATCTTATCATAGCCGTTAATTCTGGCGATTTCTTCAATTAAATCACATTCTCTTGTAACATCATCCGCTCTGTAGGAAGGAACTCTTACTTTACAAGCCGATTCATTTTTACCCAAAATCTCAAATCCGAGATTTTCAAGAATAGTTAAACATTTTTGAGTTTCTATTTCGCAGCCCAAAAGCCTTTTTATTTGAGCATATCTTAAAGTGATGTCAATCGGCTCAAGCTTGTTGCAGCCTGTCTCAATAAATCCGTCAAATTCAGCATTAGCATACTTTTGCAACAATTCAACTGCTCTTAATAAACCTGTATGAACGGCTTCTAAATCAACACCTCTTTCGTATCTTGCAGAAGCATCGGAACGATAACCTACGCTGCGTCCGCTCCTTCTTGTTGTAGCAGGATAAAAATAAGCTGCTTCAAGCGCAAGGTTTTTAGAGTTTTCATCGATTTCGGAATTAGCTCCGCCAAAAACTCCGCCTAAGCAAACAGGTTGTTCTTTTGTGGCAATCAAAACAGAATCCTTCGTAAGTGTTCTTTCTGTTTCGTCAAGAGTTATAATTTTTTCGCCTTCCTCGGCTCTTCTTACGCAAAGATACCCGTTTAATTTGTCGTAATCGAAAGCGTGAAGCGGCGTTCCGTATTCAAGCATTACGTAATTTGTAATATCTACAACATTGTTAATTGCGCGCATGCCGGAAGAAACTAGCCTTTTTTGCATCCAATCCGGAGAAGGTTTGATTTTAATATTTTTAAGAATACCGATTGAATAATATTTACAAACATCCGAATCTTTGATTTCGACTTGAAAATCAGCTTTTTTAATATTTTCAACCTGCGGTTCTTTAATTTTTAAAGGGCGGTTAAAGAGAGCGGATAACTCACGGGCAATACCGATAACAGACATTTCATCCCCGCGGTTTGCCGTAGGTGCCGTATGCAGAATATAATCTTTTTCAAACCCTAAAACATCTTCGACATTCAATCCGAGTCCTACGTTAGGGAAAATTCTGTTTAATATAAGGATACCGTCTTCTTCCTGATAGTTTCTGTCGCTAACACCGAGTTCATCATCGGAACAAAGCATACCTTGAGATTCAACCCCTCTTATTACTGCGGGAGTGAGTTCAAATTGTTCGCCTGTTTTGCGGTCAAGGACTTTGCTTCCCACAGAAGCATAAGGGATAATTTGACCTTCCTGAATATTTTGCGCACCGCAAACTACTGTTTTTATGGCAGAACCCGTGTTAACCGTGACAAGGTGGAGCCTGTCGGAATTCGGGTGAGCGTCAATTTTTTCAATTTTTGCTGTTATTATATTTGTAAATTTTGGTTTAACTTCTTCGACTTCTTCGACTTCCAAACCGCTCATTGTAAGCTCGTGAGCGATTCGTTCAGCTTCAATTCCGCTTAATTCAACCAAATCATTTAACCAATTTAAAGAAACTTGCATAATAATTACCTCTCTTATGAGGCAATTATATCACAAAGAAGCTTTTTTTTTAAAAGCCTCTGATTCATCTTCTAAAGGTTCATCAATATTAAACTCTGCATTAATTTCATTTGATTCTGATATAATTTCAAATTCACCCGTACTCAAATCCAATTCCAAATCTATTTCTACTTCTTCAACATTAAATCTGTTATCGACTTCTACTGTTTCGACATTATAAAAAACTCCGTCTTCTTTATCGTATGATGCACAGCTAAAATCTTCCGCATATAAAACCGAATCTACCTGATAACTCACAGGTACTGAGAGTTGGGCATACATTGTTTCGGGATTAATATCATAAATTTCGTATTCATTTTTATTTATAATTAAAGAGTTTTCTACATAATCCGCACTTGATATGTCGAAATCCAAAAAAGAAAAATGCGACCATTCATTCGTTTCATAGCTGTAATTATCAATATCTAATGAATTAATAAAATTTGTCAGAACTTCGTCTAAATTAGACTTCGCACTTTCCAGCGATTGTTTTATTAAATTTGTACATTCGTCATTTTCTCTGTTAAGCTTGTCTAATAATTCTTTGATATCTTTTACATGAGAAAGTCGATTATTGTCGTCGATGTAGGTTTTACAATCATTATCCCCGCTTAAAAATATTCCTGTTAAATCATTAGTTTCCAAATAATCCGCAATCGTTTCAATTATAAAAGCATCCGGGAATTCTTGTTTTTTCTTTTCTTTAGCTGTATCAAACGGCGGCATATTATTAAGATAATTACTAATAATTTTTTTGCCTATTCTGCTTTCCGGTACATCAATCACCATAATATTTTTAGCAATGAATTCGTGAAACTCATTTGTTAATTTATCAATAATTTCTTTTGAATTAGGGTTAAAATATGTATTCAGTATGCGTGCATCTTTTCTTATGATGTTAGCTTCATTTTTGACATGATATTTTATTCTGTTTTCAACTTCAGCTTTTATAACATCCGTAATAAAAATATTTATAAGACCGTCGCGCCTCAATTTCTCCAGACCTTTGAATTGCCTGTTGTCAAAATCAAAGCACTGGTTATCAAAAATAGATGTGTCTATAAATATATTATACGCCATTCCCTAAGAGATTCCTTTTAATAAATAAATTGCCGCATAATTGTCTAAATATTTTAACATGAATAGATTCAATATTAAAGCTATAATTAAGGTTTACCGATACGAATTTCGTCACCTTCTTCAACCTGCTCGCCGCAAGGCAAGCCATATTGTATATTTTCAAAATGACAGTAATGACAAAAAGCGGGATTTGGTCTTGAGAAATATTCTATTATTTCTTTTGTTAAATCTTTTGGTGAAATATTTTTTCTTAAATCAATAATTTCATTTTGAACTTTTTCAGTTAATTCCAGATTATTATATATGTATGGTGCGGCAGTACAAGGTAAAATTTTACCATCACATATTACATTACAAGATTGAACACAATTATAATATTGTTGCCTCATTTTGTTGCCATCTTGCTCATCTTTATATATTTGAGGCATAGTAAACCAAGTAACGGCATCTCGTTTTTCTTGATAACTATTGCATATAATATTGTTTTCTTTTAGCATGTCCTTGTAATCATTAAATTTAACTGTTACACCCGTTTTTATGTTTTTAACATGCGAATAATCGCTCAACTGTACACCGAATTTTTTGTTTTTCATTACTTTTATCATATTTTTATCAGGCAAAATTGTACCGTTTGTTGCCAAAAATACTTGATGAATTTTCCGTTGCTTACAAGCATAATCTATCATTTTTGCCAAATCATTACATAGCATAGGTTCTCCGCCGACAAAACCAATAAATTCTATACAATCAACAGATTTTAAAACTTTATCAATATCACTTTTAAAATCTTCAAACCTAGCAAGTTTTATGTGTGTTTTATCTGTAAATTTTGGCATAAAAGAATTGCAATGTTTGCATTGAAGTGTACATCTCGTTGTTACCATATATTCCATAATTGGCATGATGGGTTTTTTCTTTATAAAAAATCTAAGTTTTAATAAGTTTCTATGTATTTTTTTACCCCATTTAAATTTATATAAAGTATATATTAAAGGAAAATTTAACAATTCCCTAACCCATTCATTTGTTGTCCACCACCACACCTGTTCAATATTGTTTCTTTTAAAATTTCTCCACTCTTGTTTATTCATTTATACAACTCCTTTTTAATGTTTTTTCAACTAATTTGTTCATTCTTTGCTTTATGAAAGATGAGCCGATTTCTTTTTTATAAGTTTCATGAATTTTTTC
>CADCOS010000035.1 GCA_902803165.1 uncultured bacterium
CATAGTTAAAAATCTTCTGTATGAATCATAGCAAAAACGCGGGTTATTAGTTAATTTAACCATTGCTTCAACTGTTTCATCATTCTAACCTAAGTTTAATATTGTTTCCATCATACCAGGCATTGAAACTCTTGCGCCTGAACGAACAGATACTAAAAGCGGATTATTTAAATCACCAAACTTTTTACCTGCTTGTTCTTCAACTGTTTTAAGCGCATACTTAACTTCATCCATCAAACCTTCAGGCATTTTATTACCGTGATTGATGTAATCCATACATGTTTCAGTTGTGATAGTAAGTCCCGGAGGAACAGGAAGACCTAAATTTGTCATTTCTGCAAGGTTAGCACCTTTACCGCCGAGGAGTGCACGCATATCTGCGTTACCTTCTTTGAATAGCCATACTCTTTTTTCAGCCATTTTATATTTCTCCTTCTTTATTTTGTTGGTTTTATCCAACTTACATTATCCTACTTCTTGATAAAAACGTAACACAAAAACATTCTAAAGTAAAAGATTATCAAGGTTTTAACGATAATTTTAACGTTTTGTAACAATATTTAAGGTGAAATAGCAAAAAAAATTAAAAACACGGTTTAATATAAAACGATAAATGTGTGAAGGTTGTGCATGGCATTGAGTTTTAATGATTTATTTTTAAAAATTAAAAAAAATTCTGTTCCACCCGTTATTAGCGGGGCAAAAGTACTTATTCAACGTTTGGCGGAAGAAGAGACTAAAATTAAAAACTTGAACAATAAAACTGCCTCTAATCCTATAAATTACATAAAAGAAGATATGTCAGAAATTATCAGAAAACACGCCGTTAAAGATTACAAAAAAGATTTATACATCTTTATTAAACAAACTGAATTCTTAGATTAATTTTTACTTTAATTTCAATATAAAAGAGCCGCCGCTTTTGGCGGAGGCTCTTCTTTTTTTGAGTAAAATGTCAAACTACTTGATTTCAACAGTAGCGCCGGCATCTTCAAGTTGTTTCTTGATTGCTGCAGCGTCTTCTTTCTTAACGCCTTCTTTAACAGCCTTAGGTGCACCGTCAACCAAGTCTTTAGCTTCTTTCAAGCCTAAGCCTGTGATAGCACGTACTTCTTTAAGAACTGCAATCTTCTTATCAGCAGGAACTGATGCCAAGATTACGTTTACTTCAGAAGCTTCTTCTTCTGCAGGAGCAGCACCAGCTGCAGCAGGAGCAGCAGCTACAGCTACAGGAGCAGCTGCAGATACACCGAATTTTTCTTCCATAGCTTTTACTAATTCAGCAGCTTCCAATAAAGTTAATTTTTCAATTGATTCTAAAATTGCTTCTACACTCATGATTTTCTCCTTTTTATTCTTTTTGTTTTAGTGTTACTTTTTATTTGATTGGTAAAATTAGCTTGTAGATTTAACTATAAGCCAAATATGTTTACCCCTTTTGGTCTCTAACAGCTGCAACTGCTCTGACAAGAGCTGACATAACGCCGTTGATACCGCCAACAATACCTGAAGCAGGTGAGTTGATACATCCAAGCATTTTTGCGTAAATTTCTGCTTTTGAAGGCAGATTTGCAAGAGCCAGTGCTTCTTTTGCGGTCATCAATTTACCATCCATTGCCGCTGCTAAAATTTCACCCTTCTTGGTATCTTTAATAAATTTTGACAAAGCTTTTGCCGGTGCTACCTGATCACCGAAACCAAATGCTATAGCAATCGGTCCCTTTAAGCTGTCAGCCAAAACTTCAAAAGGTGTACCCTTAATAGCAAGTTTTGCAAGAGTATTTTTTGTAACCATATAATCGCCGTCTTCTTTTTGAAGAGCTCTTCTTAGGTTAGTGATTTCCTCTACTGTGTAGCCTTTGTACTCGGTAACAATAGCAACTTGAGCTTTATCTACTTTCTCTTTCATTTGAGAAACTTTGTCTTCTTTAAAAGCTTTTGTTGACATTTTTTGCTCCTTTATATGTTATTTTCTACTGTTTCGACCTGATTCCAGTAATTCTATACATCTGTCTTGTAGCTTACTCTTTATTCGGGAGTTATATTTACCCCCAAACAAAAAAGATTTTGCTTTTTTCAACCTTCTTTCCTGCCTGCTTTGAACCTACAAACAAAAAATATTTTGCTTTTTTCAACCTTCTTTCTTGCCTGTTTTGAACCTACAAACAAAAAAGATTTTGCTTTTCTAATCGCAAAATCTACATTAAATCTTAAGCTATTTATATTTGTATTAAGACTCTTTGTTTCCAGGATGAGCGCTTCATTTGCGCTTCATCCTAATCTCGGCTAGCTTGGTATAATTTAAATCCTAACATAAGGATACTAACTGTCTGCGATTAGAACGTAGTCAATTATATATAAAGCATAGTTGTTTGTCAACTTAACATTTTTTATTTCTTAACACAATTTAACACTGTCCAACTTCCTCTTTTGGCAGCATTTAAACTTTTACAATTGTTCAAAAGCGTTTTTTGCAATTCATTTCTTATTATAGAAAACGTTATAAACATTTCCGGAATATTATGCGTTTTTGCATACTCTATATTATTTTCACCTATAAAACTCACGCTGTCTAAAAATACGACAGAAACTCTTTCCCCGCTGTTTACAAAATTCAAAATCCTGCTCGGATTATCGATATATTCAAATCTGTTTACCTTACTTATGTATCTTGACGGAGCATCAATACTCAAATATCTTTTAAATCTATCAGGTGCATAATATGTATAAATTATTTTATCGGGATTAGTTTTATTCAAAATTTCAGAAGGAATTTTATGCCCTTCACTTCTATATTTATAAATCGGGTGATATACGGTAGCTATTGACATAAAATTTATAAGAACAAAAATAATTAAAAATATTTTTCCTAATTTATCCTTTGAAAACCCTAAAGACATTGAAAGAATTATTATAGGCAAAATCTCTGTTAAATACTTTGTAATGAATACTATTTTCCCTAAAACTGCAAACACCGCCAATATCGCAGTAAATATCAAAGATACAAAAAGTAATCCTTTTATTGATTTATAACTTCTGATTAGTCCGTAAAGACCGATTATTGTCGGGATAACTAAAAGCATATTAAATACTATGTCTTTATTATAAAAGAATACAGGAGGAGCATTTATATGATTTGTAAGAATCGGCGACAAAAAATCACTGAATAAAAACAGAATATTAGTATATGAAAAACGTCCCCACCATTGAGAAGAAGGAATTTGCGATAAAATATTTAAACCTAAGGCAACAATACAAGTCATTACAATTACACACAATAAAAATAATAACAACTGCTTAGGTTTGAAAACATTTTTTTTAAAGTTAATTATATTTAAATAATTCTGAAATCTTAATTTATAAGCTACGTAAAAAGCATTTATCAAAACAAAAACAATTCCCAAAATATGAGTAAAAATTATAAGCAAGGCTGAAATTACATAACAGGTAATATTTTTTTTGTTAAAGTTCTTTATTACTCTTACCGTAAAAAGCAAAAAAATTGAAGATAATAAAAACAAAATCGAATAAAATCTTAATTCCTGAGAATAATAAATTAGAAACGGCAGCACCGCAGTAATTGCCGCCGCATAAATTCCGACTTTCTTTGAATACTCCTTACCCGTATAATACATTACAACAATTGCCGCTACAGACGGTATAACCGAAGTCATTCGTAATATCAAATCACTGCAATTTACAAAAGGTTTTAAATATAAATAATAAAGAGGCATGTGACATTGTTTAAGAACTTCTTGCCAGAATCCTTGTCCGAAAGGAACAGCCGAAACCATCCAGCTGACATATTCATCATTCCACAAACCTTCCGGTTTATTTATGTTTATTACCCTAAGCAAAAAGCCTAATATAGTTAACAAAAATACCTGCACATTTTCTCCAAAACGAACATTTACATTTTACATATAATTATAGTACAATAACCGCAAGGAGTTAAAAAGTTAAATATTGTGACAAAATTAGTAATCCAAATACCATGTTATAACGAAGAAGAGACTTTACTGACAACGTTAAATGAATTACCTTCCATAAATGAACTTAACGGAGTTGATGAATTAGAGGTAATTGTTATTGATGACGGCTCAACTGATAACTCCTCCGAAATAGCAAAGTCTTGGGGGGCTACGGTTATTAATATCAAGCCTAACAAAGGTCTTGCAAATGCTTTTAAAAACGGTATAAACGAAGCTTTACGAAGGAACGCTGATATTATAGTAAATACGGATGCCGACAATCAATATTTCGCAAAAGACATTAATAAACTTATAGCCCCAATATTACATAATGAGGCTGACATTGTCATTGGCGCTCGTGACATTAAGAACATTAAAGAATTTTCTATACTAAAAAAAATATTGCAAAAAATCGGTTCTGCCGTGGTAAGATTACTCTCTTCCACAAAAGTAGCAGATGCTCCGAGCGGATTTAGGGCTTTCTCAAAAGATGCCGCTATTAAACTGAATATATTTGATAATTATACGTATACTATGGAAACTATTGTACAGGCAAAAGCAAAAGGCCTTAGATTAGTTTCTGTACCTATAGCAGTAAACGAAAAATTGAGAGAATCTAAACTTGTAAAAAATATTTTTTCTTACGTATTTAAATCTATGAAAACAACTATCAGAATGTTTATTGTATACAGACCTTTCCGATTCTTTATATCACTTTCTACCGTTTGCGGATTATTCGGATTAGTCTTAGTTGCAAGATTTCTAAATTTTTATTTCTCTGGACAAGGAAACGGTCATATACAATCACTTGTATTTGCTTCAATATTTTTATTAACTGCAGTTCAACTGAGCATAATCGCGGTAATAGGCGATTTGCTTTCAATTAACAGAAGACTTTCCGAAGATATTCAAGTCAGATTAAAAAAACTGGAACTTGGTAAGTAATTATTTTACAAAAAACGCTGCATTTACATTTGCATTAATTTTAATCACACCGTTTGAAATTGACATGCCGGAAGCACTTTCAGCCGAGGAATCAGCAGCGGCAGACAACATATTCTTAGCCATATATAGTCTGGGATAATAATTTGAATTGTTTGAGCTGCAGCTTGATGAAATATTACTTACACCTGCCAACGAAGTATTCATAGAAGTTGCCAAAATTCCGGCTCTTTTATATGCTTTTTTAGCAGCTTTTGAAATCAATTCATCACATTGCGAATCATAGTTCGAAACCGAGAACGATAAACTGTCTACATTCGTAGCACCGGCTGTAATTGCATTATCAATCATTTTTCCGACTTTATCAATTGATTTTGTATGAACTGTTACCCTGTTTGAAACTTCATACTTATCTAAAATTCTTTTGTTACCGTTATATGTATATACAGGTGATGCGTTAAAGTTTGATGTTTTTATATAATCACCTGTTGCAGGATTTATGAGAGCCTTTAATTCAGTATACACTTTATCCGAAATTTCTTTATTGCTTGCTGTCGCTTTTTGCATTGATTTTGTATCAAATGTTTTTACCGCAAAAGAAATTTCCGCAACATCAGGTGCAATTTCAGTATCAGCAGATGTATTCACTGAAATGTAACCTCTTTCTTTAGTATCATTCGCAGCAACTGCATTTGCAGAAAGTCCGGTTAATCCTGTTAAAACACTTAATAAAACAGCAATCGTCAGTATCTTTTTCATGTAAATCTCCTTATATTATTTTTTAGGTAGTATCATAAATGACTTTAAAGCCCTTCCTGTATCACCGGACTCTTGAGTCGAAACAACATGTATATTTTTATAATCTAATGAAGTTGAACTTCCGCCATCAAATGCCATAGCACTATCCAAACCAAAACTTGCACATAGATCTCTGGCTTCTGCCATAGTCATCGGGTGAGCATTTGTTACTATAAATATATGAACATCCTGTTCTCCTTTATCATTAGTTTTTATTCCGATTAATGTTCGCGGAACCCTGTGTAACACAGAAGCAGATTCTCTTATTACATTACCTTCCTCATCTTTAACCACAAAAAACTCTTCCTCCAGTTTCATTGTAGGTAATAGTTGAGGTCCGCCCTGTGCTGATGTTTTTATACTGCACAGAAAATCCGTTTTTGAATCGTGCGAAGCAATTTCATATTTCAATTTCCCGTCACAATCAAGAACTCTAAACTCTGTCCTATTTAAAATTGACTTCATATTTCTGCGCAACACAGGATTTTGCATTAAATTTTCATTAAAAATAGGATCTTCTACTGTTTGATAATCATATACGATATAAGAAATCGTTTTTTGATTTTTAGGATCGAAAAAGCCTGTGTTTATAGTAAATTCTGAACGTGAATTGTTATGAGCTTCTTTATTGGTAATTAAATTCGGAGATGAAACGAACTGTAATCTTTTTTTTATATTATTTCCTGATAAAACAATATGATAAACTCCGTCCTCATAATTAACATCAATTGGTGATGCAAAAACCATTCCAAACGTTACAAATGATATAAACAACAATAATATTTTTTTCATATTATAAATCCCTCGTTTTATAAAAAGCTATTATAGCGCATAAAAATGCAACCGGCGGTACCGCTGCCGCAATGAAAGGAGCCACAACACCTTTTTCTGCCAATAAATCAAAAAATGGCAGCGTAATATAATACCCAAAAATACAACCTATTGCAATTGTAAATCCGATAAGTCTTTGTTCTCTGGGTTTTGAAAATCCTAATAGACATCCTAAAATAGCTAATAAAATACATACAAGGGGATGCAAAAATCTTTGGTAATATTTATTCAAAAACAATCTATACTCTTCATCCATATTTTCTTTTTTCAAAAGCTGCACGTAATTTTTCAAATCAGTGTTATTAATATCCCTATCACGCTTAGTTGAATTTATCATTATAGTATAAGCGCTTTCAGCTGCTTCTCCAACTAATATTTCTTTGCTTGGGATTTTTTTTATCTCATGAAATATTCCGTTGTCGTCAATATCATAAGAAGTTATATTGTTTAAAAGCCAACAAGGCTTGCCGTTTTTTGTTTTACTTTTTACAGCAGTTTGCGCAACAAGAACATTTTCCAGCCCGTGTAAATCATTAAATATTTGTTCTGCAAAATCCATTACAATAACATTAGACATAGTGTTATCAAAAAATCTTGACACAACAACAGCCTCTTTCGGATGATCTTGCTCGTCTTTTTGGGTGTATATATATTGAGCTACCGCATAATCACCCTTTATTACCTGCAATTTTTGACAAGAATAAGGTATTAATTTATCGTAGGTTATAAAACACAAAACCGTAACAATTATACTTAGAACAAGGAGAGGTCTTAGAATTCTAAAAAAAGACATTCCAACGGCTCTGAATATTGTAAGTTCAGAATCCTTACTCAGTTTATCAAACGTAAAAAGAGTACCCAACAAGAGTCCTACCGGAAAGGCTTTTCCCAGTATTTTGGGAATTTCACATAATAATATTAGAACACCTGTCTTTGCCGTAATTTCACCTGTCATAATATGTTTTATGACTTTTAAGAGCATTTCAGGCGCTATCCAAACTATTGTAAACAACAAAATTGCCGCTAACGTAGCAAACAAAACTTGTTTAAATATATATTTATCATAAATTGTAAAAAATTTATTCATTCTATAAACTAAAGTCCTTTCCTAAATAGAATTCTTTAGCTGTAGGATTATTTGCAACGTCTGTACTTTTGCCTTCAATTTTTATTCTGCCGTCAAATATTATATAAGCCCTATCCGTAATCGACAAAGTAGCTTTCGGATTGTGGTCGGTTATAAGAACACCCAGCCCTTTTTCCTTGGATATCTTTCTTATATTATCTTTGATATCACCGATTGCTATAGGATCAATTCCGGCAAAAGGTTCATCCAGCAGCATAAAATCAGGGCTCGCCGCAAGAGCTCTTGCAATTTCCACCCTTCTTCTTTCGCCGCCTGACAGTGCAACAGAAGGATATTTTCTTAACTTTTCAACACCGAATTCATTTAACAATTCTTCTAATTTATCTTTCTTTTCGCTAACAGTAAGTTTATCATTCATTTCAAGCACAAGCTTTAAATTTTCCTCTACAGTGAGTTTCCTGAATATTGAATTTTCTTGCGGCAAATACCCGATACCGGCTTTCGCACGCAAATTCATCGGCCATCCTGTTATATCCTGACCGTTTATATAAACACGTCCGCCATCAGGTTTTACCAATCCTACAATCATATAAAAAGTAGTCGTTTTACCTGCACCGTTAGGTCCTAATAAACAAACAACTTCCCCTTTTTCCACATTAAAAGATACGTCATTAACGACACTTCTGTCACCATATATTTTTACCAGATTTTCCGCTTCTATCCTCATATACATCCCTCTTTCAAATACATAATACACCAAATATAAATAATAGAATTGTAAACTTTTGTTAAGCTGATTTCACAAAAAAGGCAATTTAAGTAAATAAGAATACTTTATATATATGTAAGGTAAAAGGTTAATTAAATTCTTTTAGGAGGTTGTTATGTCAGACAACGATTACAGCATTAATATGATGCCTTGGATAAGCTCCGGCGCATTCGGCTCTTACGACAACTATATGCCTTCTATGATGGGTATGGGCGGTATGTACGGTATGGGCGGTATGGCAGGAATGGCTGGCATGAACAACTGGATGTTACAGCAGCAGCAGTTGATGCAGCAAATGCAAGCTCAAGGTGAAAAATTCCAAGCTCAACACGCTTCCGATATGCATGAAATTTCAGCATCAAACGAAATTAAAGCACGCAGAGAAACAATGTATAAAGATTTTCAAAGCCTAAGTCTGGATGCTGCAATGCAAGAAGGAATTAACAACTTATACAGAAAAATACAAGAAGGCGATCAAAAAGGTATCTGTGAAGAATACGACAAATTATACAGTGCAACTTTAGACACCTTTAAGGATAAATTTGACAAGAATACAAATCCTACATTGCAAGCAAGACGTATAATTGAAAATATGTATGCTGCACAAATCACTGCTCAATACGGCGGAACTCACGATTTGAGACACGATATTGAAGAAACAGGTGAAGGCGCATTTGCAAACGGATTTAATCAGGCATTTAAATCAGGTCATAATAAAATGTTCGTTGATCAAACAATGGACCACATTTACGGACTTGAAATAGATGAAGAAAAATCCAAAAAACATTCTCAAGACTTAGGTAAAGGCATCGGCTACGGGACAAGGGTTCTTAGAGACGGTGTAGTAGGTGCAGGTATAGGTGCTACAGGGTATGCATTATACACAGGCATAAGAAAAGGTCTTAAAGGTTCCTTCTCCAATAATTCAAGTATGGGGTTAACACTTAAAAAGTTTGGAAAGAATACCGGAAGAGCTGCTTGGATAGGTGCAGGCATTTGTTTGATAGGTGATTTAGTTTGGTCATTAGCAAAAAATTGATTATAAACTGTAATGTGTGAAGTGTAAAATATCTAAAAGCCTCTTATTCAAGAGGCTTTTTATTTATTTTGTCAAATTTCTTATTTTTCTGTAAAGTTCTATAACTTCGGAAGAATTATTTTTATCTACAACTATTTTAATTTTTGCGTTAAGATCACCATACCCTCTGTCGGCAGGCAAACCAAGCCCTTTTAGCCTTAATGATTGTCCGCTTGAAACGCCGGAAGGTATTTTAATACTTATTTCTCCATGCAAAGTTTTAATCTTCTTTTCACATCCCAAAACAGCATCAGGAGGTGTTATTTCCACTTCTTTAGTTAAATTTATACCGTCAATATCATATTCAGAATCTTTAAAATGGACAACCAAATATAAATCGCCTTTTTTCCCTCTGTTTCCGGATTTTCCTTCGCCCTTTAATCTAATTTTAGAGCCTTCATGAATATCTTTAGGCAACTTTACATTAACGGTTTTCGGTGCGGATGTTATACCTGTTCCTCCGCAATGTGAACAATATCCCCCGCCGTTACAATATCCGCATTTATCCATTTCGGTATATGTAACAGAAACAGGTTTTCTTTCAAAAATTTCTTTTGCAGACAAATTTAGGGTTTTTGTAACATCCAAGTTTTCATTTAAAGAGGCTGCTCTTCCCGAAGTTGTTCGGCTTGAGTTTTCAAATCCTGCCTGCGAAAAATCAAAACCGCCAAATCCGCCATGCGTTTGAGCTCTTCCGCCTGACATCATATCACCGAAAAGAGAAGCAAAGAAATCTGAAAAGCCGCCCGCTCCGCCAAAATCAAAACTTTGAGCACCGCCTTGATTGAAATTGAAGCTAAAATTTTCGAATCCCGGCGGCGGAGTATAATCGGCTCCTCCCTGCCAATTTGAGCCTAAACTGTCATACCTTTGCCGCTTATTTTTATCACCGAGAACCTCATAAGCTTCGTTTATGTCTTTAAATTTTTCTTCCGCTTCTTTTGTTTTATTTACGTCCGGATGATACTTTCTGGCCAGCTTACGATACGCTGATTTTACTTCTGCTTCGGTTGCATCCCGTTTTATTCCCAATGTTTCATAATAGTCTTTGTATTTCATATCAATTTCCTCTATATAAAATATTAATACAAAAAATTACAATTCTTAATAATATTAACCTTTTTTTAATTATATAAAAACGGGTTTGTGTTAAAATGCTGTTGTTAGTTTTTAAGGAAGAAGATATGGATTTTAAGAAAATATTATTCAAAACAAAATCAATTGATGTTGAAAAAGCATTACCTGACGGTGTTATATTTTGCGAAAAAAACGGTAAAATTCAATGGGTTAATGACAAATCCGCCGAGCTTTTTGAAACTTCAAAAATGCATTTAATGACTTCAAATATTTCGGATTTTATTGAAAACGCACTAAATCTTATAACGAACGCTGTGATGTACGATAAACCTGTTATTACAAAACTTGTTAATACCGAAACCTACTTTGATATGAGCGTTAAAAGTATTGAAGAGGGTTATGTTCTTGATTTCAGGGATGTCAATAATGAAAAGCCAACAACTCCGGCTGTATCTGAAAAAAAGTCACAAGAAATTAATCGGGACAAAAATAATTTTATTATGAAATTGGCAAATGATTTCAAAGCACCGCTTCAATCTATAGTCGGATTTTCACAAGCTATGGCTGACGGTTTGGGCGGAGATATGTCTGAGCAGCAAGAAAAATACATTAGAATTATCAAGAAAAATTCAGCTGATTTAATGTACTTTACCGACAAACTTGTTGAACTTTCAAGAACGGAATCTATGTGCGACAAACCTGAGTATAAAACATTTGACATAATGAATTTGATAAATTCTGTCGTAAGATTCAACGAACAGCTATATATCGGAAAAGAACTCAGATGGAATGTTACGCTTGAAGAAAACATGAAAAATACAATCGTCTCTGACGATAAGATTATGAAAAATATACTCCAAAATTTATTGGAAGTTATTTTAAAATCAGTTGATATGGGTGAAATCGGTATACATGTCGGAACACCTAAGGAAGAAATTTTGAAAGAAAAAGGCATTCCCGAAGGCAGCTACATGATGATAACCGTCTTGAGCAGTTCGCTTTTGCTCTCTGAAAGTGATCTGGAATCCATGTTTGATCCGTATATGATTATTGATTCACCAAACAGAAAGAACCTGTTAAGAGCAATGACTCTTGCTACCGTTAAAAATTTGGTAAGCACACTTAACGGAACCATTTGGGTTGAATCAAGAATACTAAAGAATACTAATTTTTATATAATAATTCCGCTCACAAAAAAAGTTTTATAATTTTGAGCAAAGAGGAGATATTTTGAGCAAAGTTGTACTAAAAAATCTCGTTAAAAGTTACGACGGGAAAAAGAATATTATAGACAATATAAATCTTGAAATTAACGACAGGGAATTTGTCGTTCTTGTCGGCTCATCAGGCTGCGGAAAGTCTACCATCCTAAGACTGATTTCAGGATTAGAAGATATAACTTCGGGAGAAATTTATATTGATGAAACGAAAGTAAACAATGTTCATCCGAAAGACAGAGATATCGCTTTTGTTTTTCAAAGCTATGCACTTTATCCGCACATGAGTGTATACGAAAATATTGCATTCGGTTTAAAGATGCGCAAATTTTCAAAAAAAGAAATAGATGAAAAAGTAAAAGAAGCCGCAAAAGCACTAAATCTTGAAGAATTGTTAAACAGAAAGCCTAAAGAGCTTTCCGGCGGACAAAGACAGAGAGTAGCTTTAGGAAGGGCTATTGTAAGAAATCCGAAAGTATTTTTAATGGATGAACCGCTCTCTAATCTTGATGCTAATTTAAGAGTTCAAATGAGAGCGGAGATAAAAAGACTGCACAAAAAATTGCAAACAACGTTTATATACGTAACCCACGACCAAACAGAAGCCCTGACAATGGGTGACAGAATCGTCATACTGGATAAAGGTAAAATTCAACAAGCGGCAACGCCGAGCGAAATCTACAACAATCCTAAAAATATTTTTGTAGCAGGGTTTATCGGTCAAATGAACTTTATTGATGTAAATAATGAAAACGGAAAAATTAATATTGAGGGCGTTGACTTTTTTATTCCCGATAATATTCCAAACGGGGAAATAACTGTCGGGATTCGGGCTGAAAAAATGATTTCGGGAGAAAAATGTATTACCGCTAAAACAGATATTGTTGAAATGACGGGAGGAGAGCGAAACATATACTTTAGCTTGAACGGAGCGAAATGTTCGGCAAAAGTACCTCTCAGTTATGAATTTAACGATAATTTAACCCTTAGATTATCTGAAAAAGATATGTATTTCTTTGATAAAGAAACGGGAAACAATATTTTATACGAGGCTGAATAAATAATATGAAAAAATATCGTAAATATATAATAGCATTACTTAGTATTTTAGCTGTTCTGACTACAATTTGTTTTATTCCGATCAGCGTTTCAGGGCTTATTCCGGTATTAGAAAAACAAATTGCGCAAGATTACGGAGTAAAAGCTCACATTGAAAGGCTTGTTTTACGCTTAGGACCAAACATAAAACTAAAAACTCCTATAATGCATGTTATGTATGAAGACGGACAAAAATTTGCCCAATTTGATGCCGTAAAATTTTATATAACATGGGGCTCCGTAATGAAGCAAAGTCCGAAAGCTAAGTCTGTTATCGCAAATAATTTAACTGTAAGAGTCAATTCAGATGATAAATATTTAGCAAACCTTGTTGATGATTTAAATAAAAAAGATTTTTCAACACTTCCAAATATGCACCTCAAGAACTATAACATAAGTTTTAACGATAAAGGAAGTTCTAACAAATATGTTATAACAGGACAAAATACGTCGATTAATAAAATACCGCTTTTCAGGAATTTTAAAATCAATTCCTCGGGAGATTTATATATAAACGATAAGCACTATGTTAATTACGATATCTCATTACTACCTAAATTTAATCTTGAACCTTTTGAATATAAAGATATTAACACGGATATATTAGCCCAAATTAAAGAACTGGATTTTCATTCCGATATTATTACCGATTTAAGATTTTATAAAGACGCCGACGATGAATTACAAGCTTCGGGATTTTTAAATATAGATAACATTTCAGTACTGGATAAAACCGAAAAAACGCCGAAAAGCTTTGTGTATTTAACTTTATGGGGTGATAAGGCCAGTATTTTATCAAATATCTACACATCAGACACCAAAAAAGTTTACCTTGAAGGAATGATAAATAATTCTAAAAAGCCGGTTTTGGATTTAAAAGTCAAAACTGATGAAATCAACTTAAATGACTTATTCCAAAAGGTTAAAATATTTAAAACACTGACATACCTGAAAGATATTAATTCGGTAACCGGTACAATGAATGCCAACTTCACCTTAAAAGGAGATTTAAATAAAATAAAATCTTCCGGCTTTATGAAAATATCAGACGGCGGGCTGTCTGCTAACGGATTAAAAATAAATAAAATTAATTCCGACATAGATATGTCAAATAATATAATAACAATAAACAATACAACAGGTTATGTAAATAAATCGCCCGTAATATTGAGCGGAAAAATTGATAAAACCCTTGATTTAGACTTAACTATGAGTAAGGTTGAACTTAAACACCTTGTACCGGAATCATTGGGAGTTAAGAACGGATTGATATCACTTTCCGCTAAAATCGGCGGAACGCTTGATAATATTACTCACAAAGAAAACTTAGCCGCGGAAAATATTTCAATTGATAAAAACGGAAATATTTTAAACATAGAATCTCTGAAATACAACACAAATAAAAATAATACAGCTTATATAAACAACCTTAATTTAAAAACTCCTGAAACCTCAATGATTAAAATTCCGTCAATGAGACTTCTTGTAGACAGAGATAAAATAACGATTCCTTTATCGAATATCTATATGACAAATTCTAAGTTAACCTTAGACGGCGAAATAACAAACTACAACAGTTCTGACATTTCTTTTAACACAGCCTTGAACGGCTTTATTCATTCGTCTGATGTTGCAAAAATTAAAACCTATGCAACAATTTATCCTATAAAAGCTAATTTAAGCGGAAACAAAAATATTCAAAATTTTAATTCTCAAATCTTATTCGAAAAAACAACAATATTTGATGAACCTACAGTATTAAATATTGCAGCTAAAAAAGAAAAAGACAATATTAAAATTGAAGATATCGGAATATACGGTCACAGCGGAAAATTCTCGGATGATTTTAAGCAAAATTTAAAAGGTCAAAAAAAATTAGTATCTAACGGCAATATTGAAAATATTTTCAAACCTAAATTTAAAAATTTCAGGATTTTCACTCCGCAAAATTTAAACATAAATATTACAGACACAAATGCTCAGGTTAAAGGAGATTTGTTCATAAACGGCGAAATTCAAAAACCTGAAATCATAGGACAAATTCTTATTCCAAACCTGTACAGCCAACCTCTGAAGCTTTCTTTGGCGAATTGTACTATTGATTTCAATAAAAATATTGCATCAATAAATGCACCTATGGTGAAAATTGCTGATTCGTCAATGGGAATAAATGCAGCCGTATCAACTGATATATCAAAAATTTTATCAATAAAAAATATTAATATTAAATCAAAATCTCTGAATACAGATACATTATTGATGTACAAAGATTTACCGATAATGAAAACATTACCTGTTGAAATTAATGAAGGTAAATTCTACTCTGAAAGGATTCTTGCAGATATATACAGCGATCCGCTGTATATGACCGCATTTTCAAGTGATATAAAGCTTAAAAACGACATAATGGAACTTAAGAACATTTCATCTGAAATGTATAACGGTAAAATGGCGGGTAACCTTAAATTTAATATGAAAGATGAAAGTTTTAATTCAAACATTATGGCAAGGGGAGTAAGTGCTTCTCCGATATTTGATATTATTTCCAACAGAAATGA
>CADCOS010000036.1 GCA_902803165.1 uncultured bacterium
AAATGAGTTCGGACATTGCATTAAAGGGTGAAAATGTTCTATTTATACTAATTTGCGAGATTTTATTTGAATTTATCTCGGACACTTCTTCCGATTCAGTGGGGGGGGATTAATACATTCTTACAAGTTCACGGACTTTGTTCAAAGTCTTTTGAGCCTCAATTCTTGCACGCTCCGAACCTTCTTTTATAATTTTTTCTACAACTTCAGGGTGTTCTTCGTAATATTTTCGTTTTTCTCTTATTTCCGCCATTCGCTGATTAATCTTTGCGGCAAGCTGCCTTTTACAATCGGCGCAGCCTCTCAGACCTTTTTCACACTCACAGCGAATTGTTTCAATCTCTTTTGCTTCGCCAAAAATTTTCCAATATTTGAAAGCCACTTCACATTCATCAGGATGTCCTAAATCATCTTTTCTCAATCGGCTTCTGTCGGTTATCGCAGTCATAACTTTTTTAGCCGTAACTTCTTCCGTATCAGAAATTTTTATATCATTATTGAAAGATTTTCCCATTTTATTTCCGTCCAAACCGCAAATTAATGAACAATTATTCAATTTTGGCTGAGGTTCTTTAAAGAAATCCGTGTGATAAACATTGTTAAAACGTCTTGCAATATCCCTTGAAAGCTCAACGTGTGCGACCTGATCAATACCTACAGGGACTAAATCGGCATTAAACAGCATAATATCAGCAGTCATTAAGACAGGATATCCCATTAAACCATAATTTACCTGTGTTCCCATGCCTTCTTTAGTTTTTAATATTTTTGCCATATCTTTCAAAGTCGGATCACGCTCAACCCAATTTTGCGGAGTAATCATGCTTAGATATATATGCAATTCTGCCGTCTCCGGAACAAGCGATTGAACATATATTGTCGATTTTTCGGGATCTATTCCGCAAGCAAGCCAATCCATAACGACATCCAATACATCCTGTTTAAGATTTTCGGTTTTATCGTACTTTGTAGTCAAAGCATGCCAGTCAGCAACCTGATAAAAACATTCATAATCGTCCTGGAGTTTTACCCAATTATCAATTACACCTAAATAATGACCTAAGTGCAATTTCCCCGTAGGACGCATTCCTGACATGATTCTTTGTTTCATTTTTTACCTCTTTTTCTTTCTCAAGTTATTATATTGAAAAATTATCCGTTAGTAAAACTTTTATTTCACAAGGTTCAAAATCGCTTACGATTTTGCCTTTTTTAAATTTTATACCGCTGTTGCTTTTTACAATATTAAATGTGATTTTCTTATTTAATCCGAAAACTTTTATATGAACCTTTTTGGCATTTTCTTTTTTATCTAAATTCCCTAGAACAATCAAAGTATTTTTGCCTTTGTTTATGGCATAAGCAAAAACATTTTCATTATCGGTTTTTAAAGGAGTAAATTCTCCTTTTGTTATTAAATCAATATTCTCGCTCCTGAAATTCATGGCCTGTTTAAAATTATCTGCGATAAGTTTTGAATTTCCCTGCGGTTTTGCGGAAAAATTGAATATATCAAGTTTTCCTCTATGCACAAAATAATAATCATCATCCGTTTGTGTACTTGGTGCTTTTGAATTTGCTAAAGGGTAAATATAATCATCACCCGTTTGAAAACCGTCAATTATATACGGATTAAACGGCAACACCGCTTCAAGCCAGCATATCATAACGGAAAAATCTTCGCCATACAAAACAACGGGACTTAATTCATCATGAGTTGTAAAAGACATCATGACACTTTTTGGAGAATTATAAGAACTCAAAAGTTTTTTATTAAATTTGATGTGTTCTATAAATTCATCAGCCGTTTTCCAATCTTTTAGATTGAAAAAACTTCCGTAATATCCGTCAAAACCTGATTCTAAAAGCTTATTATACGGCGTAAATTGCGCATACTCACTCGGTGGTTCTCTCCAAGAATCGGAAGCCTCCGCAAGATACAAAAATTCAGGATTTTTTTCACGCGAATACGTTATAATCTCTTCCCAAAATTTATACGGCTTTATTGTTGCAACATCCGCCCTTATGCCGTCTGCTCCAAGCTCCATAACCATATCAACAAATTTCTTATGTACTTCAACTAAATCATTGTTCAACTTAGTATTATCGCCTGTATTTAAAAGCCTTACATCTGTCCAATCCGTAGGAACAACCGACAATTGCTTATCATCCTTAATAAATAATTCCGGCTTTTCTAAAAATAAATCATACGCTCCGCAGCTCGGCAAATCTATTATAACTTTTATCCCGCGCTTATGACATTCATCAACAAATAGTTTTGCCTGTTCAAACCCCGTCAAATTTGATTTCTTATCAACAAGCTGTTCATTTATACTGTTAAAATCAGATATAGCATACAAAGAACCTGCCGTCCCCAAAGCTTTTATTTTTCCGACAGGCGTTATAGGAAGTACGTGCAAAGTATTAATTCCCAGATTTTTTATTTCATCCAATCTTTCAATTGCATTGAGAAAATTTCCGCTCTCTTCATTTTCATCAATAAATCCGTTTTTATTTACATCATTTGAATTGAAATTTCTTATATTAATTCCGCAAATTGATGATTGATTATTCAAAAACATTGTCCTGAGACTGTCTTGAGCATATACTGGCATGGTTAATGCCATTATTATCAAGAAAATATATAATTTGCCTCTCAAAATGCTCCCTCCGAAGTATGTATATATTCTAACACAAACCTTTTAAAATATTAACTTTTGTAACAATTTGTATTCAATCCTTAAAGTTTTGCCGAAATATGCCGTAATACATGTCAAAGGGACAACTTAAGGACATTTACAACAATGGGAATGGCGGCATCACAAGCACGCTTGCTGTCTATTACGGCAAGACAACACGATGTTGAATACAAAGCGCAGG
>CADCOS010000037.1 GCA_902803165.1 uncultured bacterium
CGGCGGAATTGCGCCTAAAGAGTATTTCCAAAAATTTGTTCCGCTGCAGAACTCATTACAAAAAAGTATAGATAATATTAATTTTGAAATAAACACTCGTACAAACGATTTGCAAGAATGTCAAGATAATGTAGACAAAACAATTCGAAAAAAAAGAAGGAGAAACGGCATAAGTCTTGCTGTAAGGTCAGCTCTAACGGCAATTTCTATAGCATCTATGGGTGCTCTTACCGTGATTACAAAACCGGCAGACTTGGCTATTCAATTGGGACAAGAAATCGGACATGACATTACAACAAACTCGCTTATAGAATCAGGAATTCCTGATATGGTTGACAAAGGATTTGAAATGCTTGCCGAAAGCCCTCATATTGACTTACTTGGCGGAGGGCCTGTTCATAATGCTTTGGCAAATGCCATTGATATCGGAAAGCACATGGTATCGGCAGGAACAAATGTTACTAACGGCATAGAGTTAGGAGATTCGGATATAATTCAACAAGGATTTGATATTTACGACAATCTGCCTGAATGGAATCCCGATTCTTATGCCGTACACGGAAGAACCAGACTGGAATTTATTCAAGAAAATCTTGGCAAAGCAAAAGACTATGTGGCAAGTCTTTTAAATCAGCCAGATATAGCCGAACCTTTGGCAAATGGCGGAACTGACGGTTTTTTACACGTAAAAAGTATGAAAGAATTTTTAGCCTGAATAATTAGTCATTATTTATACTAAAATAAACTTCTTTAAGACGTTTTTTACTGATGTGAGTATAAAGCTGAGTTGTAGAAACATCGCTATGGCCGAGAAGCTCTTGAACGACCCTTAAATCCGCACCATTCTCTAAAAGGTGCGTAGCAAAGCTGTGTCTTAAAGTATGGGGAGAGATATTTTTATGAATATCTTTCCCTTTCTTGTGTATAAAATTATAAACATCCTGACGATTAATCAATCGTCCTGTATCAGACACAAAAAGCCTTTTAGTGTCGAGATTAAATTTTTTCAAAATATTTTCTCTTATCGGTTTATATGCTTCTATTCTTTGTACAGCTTTATTTCCGATAGGAATGATTCGCTCTTTTGAGCCTTTACCGAAGCATCTTACATATTTTGATTTTATATCTACATCATTTATTTTTAAATTTACAAGTTCCGAAACTCTGAGTCCGCAACTGTATAACAGTTCCATTATTACAGACTCTAAAGGTGACAAATTTGAATGAAGCATTTCTTCTATTTCTTTTAGCGTTATAACCTTCGGCAATCTCTGAGGAACTTTTGGCTGCTCAATTGTCGAAGCAGGATTCTTTTGTATTATACCCATTGAGTATATCCACTTGAAAAAACCTCTTAGGGACGCTATTTTTCTTATAACACTCGACGGAGCATAGTTTTTTTCTTTTAGTATTCTGATGTACGAATTTATATCAAGTCTGTCTATATTGTTTAATTCACTATCAATATTGCCTGCAAAATCGTACAAATCTCTTCTGTAGGCATCGATAGTATTCACTGAGAGCCCTTTTTCTATTTCTAAATATTCCAAATATTGAGATATTTCTTCAAACAAAAGCTATCGCCTTATAGTTTTAAATACATTTCTTTTATTATTGTATCTTCCAGTTGTTTTTTCTCAGGAGCTGTCAATTTTACATCATTTTGTATTATACAAAAAGTATAAGACTTCCCGCTTCTGGCTGTAATATATCCCGCAATGGAGCTTATTCCTGAAAGAGTACCTGTTTTTGCTTTTAAATTATTTTTTATAGGCAAAAGCCTTTGAGTCAAAGTCCCTTCTCCCGGAGACGGCAGATATCGGACGGCAGGGTTATTTTTTATCGCATTTAAATACTCTGATACAAAATCCGCATTTACTAAATTATTCTTTGAAACTCCGCTTCCGTCGGTAATTTTAACAGAAGAATTATCTATTTTTAGTTTTTTACAAAAAGAATTGAACATCTCAATTCCGAGGGTATCTGTACCTGTAACATTTCCTTTATATTTGCCCCCTGCAAGCTTAAAAACAGTTTCTGCCGCCATATTATTGCTGTTTTTCAATATATCGGAAAGTGCAAATTCTATGTCATGCTCAACTGAATTTTCAAGCATATCGGCAGAATCTTTCAGCTTTGTTTTATACGGATTTTTGAGATACATTTTACGATTTTCCAAAGCTTGAGTAAGTTGAACTTCAAAATATCTTTTTATATTATTTACGGGAATATAAACAGTTGTCGGCCTTGCAACCGTTCCGTTTAACATTATTGTATTAGCTGAAACCGACATATCTCTTTTAATATCAAGACTCGTTTTATTTGAAGTTCTTACCTGATTAAAAAATAACAGCGGATATTTTGTTGTATTAATTATTTGAGCTAATTTTCCGTTTTCTTCCGGAAGAATTGTCAGTTTTATAATATTTTTATCCAAATTATATGCTCCGAATCTCGGCATTAGAATGTTCATATCATCATCCCATTGCCAGCCTTCGCCCCATGTTTTATCATCAAGAATTGATGAATCAATGTATACAGTTTGGACTTCCGGCTTTAACCCTGAAACAAGAGTTTTTAAATCAGAAGATTTCAAATACGGATCGCCGCTTAACTTTATTAAACATGAATCTTTTCCTGATGAATAAATTTCTGTTTTGAATTTGTAATCTGTTCCTAAGGTATCAATTGCCGCCGGCATTGTAAGTATTTTTTGAACAGACGCCGGATTCATAAGTGCCTTCTCATTTATTGAATATATATTTTCGCCGGTCTGAGCATTCTTTATTGAAATTGCTATCGATTCTTTGTCTGCGCCAAAATCTTTTATTACAGATACTAAATCCAAATCCTTATTATTTTTTGCATAAACATTTACAGCACACAAAATAAAAACCAATATTGATAAAATTATTTTTTTCATACAATTTCTACCTCATAAGTATCTTTAATATCATTGAGGACTGTACATTTTTTGCGAAATTCATACATTGAATTCAAATCAATTTCCGCCGAAAAACAACCTTCAATTTTATTTATTTCACTTAAAATATTTCCTTGGTAATCAATTATCATTGAGTGACCGAGATTCTTGTCTCCGTTTTTCAAATCTCCTGTTTGGGTTAGTGCAACAAAATATGTCTGGTTTTCAACCGCACGTGAAGTTGTCATTGCATCCCACGGAATTTTTTTGCTTGCACCCCACGCAGCCGCATTTATTATCAAATCAGCGCCCGCTTTTCTGTACGCCCTGTATATTTCGGGAAATCTTATATCATAACAAACGGTTAATCCGATTTTAACTCCGTCTAATGTTACCATTACAGGATTTTTTCCCGCTGTTATATATTTTCCCTCATCACACCCGTAATATGAATACAAATGATTTTTTGAATACGTACAAACCAAAGAACCGTTTCTGTCTATTACCGGCATTGTATTATATAATTCGCCGTTTTCTTTTTTTTCGATAATACTGCCGCCTATTATGTTTGTATTATATTTTACTGCAACTTCTTTTAACATTTGAACAGATTCCGCAGAATCAATGTATTCTGCACATTCGGGAAAAGACGGGCAATCCCACCCTGATGTCCAAACTTCCGGAAGAAAGACAAAATCAGCTTTTAAAGTACTCAAACTTTCTTCTAGAAGATTTTTTACTTTCATTATATTCCGCTCTTTATTTGCAATAACAGAACCAATCTGCACTGCAAGGAGTTTTATTTTTGTTTTCTTCTCCATAAGCCGTGCCAATACACTTTCTCGTAAACATCAACAATTTGTTCATCAAGCTCTTTTAATTTTGCTTCAAGCTCGAGCCGAATTTTTTCATCATTCTCATCATCACCGTCAGCAGGAACATATATAGGCTCGCCGTACAAATTTACAAGCCTAACGTCGCCAACAGGCATTTCAAGCCTATCCCATGAAGGAAGCTTTATTAAATTAAAATTAGTAGAATACCAGGCTACAGGAACAATAGGGACTCCTGACAATTTTGCAATCTTGATTACACCGTCTTTGACAACATATTGAGGGCCTCTCGGTCCGTCAACCATTATTGCTCCGCTATCACCGTGTTTTAAAGCCTCAATCATTTGTTTTGTAGCTTCTACCGCACCTTTTCTGTCCTTTGAACCTCTGACAATTTTAAAACCAAATGCATCATGAATTGCCCGAGCAACCACTTCCCCGTCTTTAGAACGGCTTACCATAACATTTGTATTGGGTTTATCAGGAAAGCCGTACACACAGCACTGATGATTGTGCCATAGAGCATACAAACAATTTTTTACATTAGGGTGATTGATATTAGCTATACGTGTAAAATGCTGTTGTAAACTAAAAAAAGCGGTCACCCCTCTTGCTATAATATCAACATTGTCTAAATTTAATAATCTTACCATTCTTTCATTATACACCAAAACTTATATTTTGTTATAAATTAAAATTTATATTAATGCCAAAATTACTTATTAAATCTTTTTTATGTTAGAATTGTTCTGTCAAGTAATTTGGAGGATACGATGAAAGAGGGATATTTTCCGCAGGAAATAGAAAAGAGATGGCAGTCAGAATGGGAGAAAAATAAATCTTTCCATACGCCGGATGAGAGTGATAAGCCAAAATATTTTGCATTGTCGATGTTTCCGTACCCGTCAGGGAAACTTCATATGGGACATGTAAGAAACTATACAATAACGGACGTAATAGCTCGTTTTAAAAAGATGAACGGGTTTAACGTATTACATCCGATCGGATGGGATAGTTTTGGTCTTCCGGCAGAAAATGCCGCAATGCAGCATAATGCAGATCCTGCACAATGGACTGATGAAAATATCGCTTATATGACAAAGCAGCTAAAAATGCTTGGTTTGTCTTACGATTGGGACAGAGAAGTTACAACATGCAAGCCGGATTACTATAAATGGACTCAATGGCTGTTTTTACAGCTTTACAAAAAAGGTCTTGCTTATAAAAAAGAAGCAGCTGTTAATTGGTGCGATAAATGCGGTACAGTACTTGCCAATGAGCAAGTTATTGACGGTAAATGCTGGCGCTGCGACAGCGTAGTTGAGAAAAAATATCTGTCTCAATGGTTCTTAAAAATCACTGATTACGCTGAGAGATTATTGCAAGATTTGGATAAGCTTCCGGGTTGGGGCGACAATGTAAAAACAATGCAAGCTAATTGGATCGGTAAATCTGAAGGTGCTATATTCAGATTCAAAGTGAAAGAAATTGAAGGAATGGAAGTTCCTGTATATACAACAAGACCTGATACCGTTCACGGAATAACTTATCTTGTTGTTGCGCCTGAATATAAAGACATTGAAAAACTTACAACAGCAGAAAATAAAAAAGCTGTTGGGGAATACAGATCCAATGCTCGTAAAATGTCTGAAATAGAACGACTTTCGACAGAAAGACCAAAAACAGGCGTTCCTTTGGGCACGCATTGTATAAATCCGTTCACGGGAGAAGAGTTCCCTCTTTGGACAGCGGATTATGCTCTTGTCGAATACGGAACCGGTGCTGTTATGGCAGTTCCTACGCACGATACAAGAGACTTTGCGTTTGCTAAAAAATATAATTTACCGATGAAAGTGGTAATACAAAACCCTGAAAATCCTTCAAATTGTGAAAATGAAGCATATACGGAAGAAGGTGTACTTGTTAACTCTAATGAATTTAACGGAATGAAAAATACCGAAGCAAAACGTGCAATTACTCAAAAAGCTGTAGATGGCGGCTTTGGAGAATTTAAAACACAATACAGACTTCGTGATTGGCTAATTTCCCGTCAAAGATATTGGGGTGCTCCGATTCCTATAGTATATTGTGACAAATGCGGAATCGTTCCGGAAAAAGAAGAAAATCTTCCTGTTATGCTGCCTACGGATGTTGATTTTTCAGTTGTAGGAAAGTCTCCGATAACAACATCTCCGACATTTAAAGATACCGTTTGTCCGATTTGCGGAGGACATGCCGTCAGAGAAATGGATACAATGGATACCTTTATTTGTTCAAGCTGGTACTATATGAGATATTCTGATGCAAAAAATGATAAAGAATGTTTCTCAAAAGATAAGGTAAATCATTGGCTCCCTGTTGACCAATATGTCGGTGGTATTGAGCACGCGATTTTACACCTGCTGTATTCAAGATTCTTTACTAAAGCTTTCAAAGATTTAGGTTTAATAGATTTTGACGAACCGTTTAAAAACTTATTAACTCAAGGTATGGTACTAAAAGACGGTTCTAAAATGTCTAAATCTAAAGGTAATACGGTTGATCCGGATGAAATATTCGAAAATTACGGAGCTGATACCGCAAGATTATTTATTCTTTCCGACTCACCTCCGGCAAGAGACTTCGATTGGTCGGATGCCGGCGTAGAAGGATGCTACAAATTCCTAAATCGTGTATGGCGACTGTTTAGTGAAAATCAAAATGATATACTCAAAGATTGGAAACTATCATTCCCGCTTTCAAGAGAGAATGACGATTTAGTTCGTGTTGTTAATATTGCGATGAAAGGAATTACAAACGATATATCAAACGATTTTCAATTCAATACGGTAATTTCTAAATATCGTGAACTCACAAATGCCATTTACGACTGGAGAGGCAAAAAGAAAGAACTAAACGAAGAAGACAAAAATGTCTTTAGTTTTGCCGCAGTTTCTTTAATAAAATTGATGGCGCCGGTTACAGTTCACTTGTCAGAAGAAATATGGCATGAACTTGGTTATGCCGATTCAATCCATAATCAAGATTGGTGCAAATGGGACGAAAATCTTGCAAAAGCAAGCAAAATAACTCTTGTTGTTCAAATCAACGGAAAAGTTAAGGACAAAATTGAAGTTGATGAAGGCATAAGTGATGAAGAGTTGAAACAATGCGCTCTTGCCAGTTCTAAAGTAAAGGAATTAACGGACGGTAAAGAAATTGTTAAAACCATAGTAGTTCCAAAAAAATTGGTTAATATTGTTGTAAAATAGTCAGAGGTATAAAAATGAAAGTTCTTTTAGTTAACGGTTCACCTCACAGAAACGGATGCACATTCACTGCACTTTCCGAAATTGCAAAAACATTGAACGAAGAAGGGGTTGAAACAGAAATATTTCAGGTCGGTATTGAACCTCTTGCAGGCTGCAGAGGATGCGGAGCATGTTCTAAAATAGGTCAGTGCGTAATTAATGACAGAGTCAATGAATTTTTAAATATCGCCGGAGATTACGACGGATATGTATTTGGCTCTCCTGTTCATTATGCTGCGGCAACAGGCGCAATTACTTCATTTTTGGACAGAGTTTTCTTTGCAAATATGTATTCGGGGAAAAATCTTTTTGCACACAAACCCGGTACTGCAATCGTAAGCGCAAGAAGAGCCGGTACAACCGCCACATTAGATCAATTGAACAAATATTTTACAATCAATCAAATGCCGATAATATCCGGCAGATATTGGAATATGGTGCATGGTCATACTCCGGATGAAGTCAAAAAAGACGAAGAAGGAATGCAAAATATGAGAATTCTTGCCCGCAATATGGCGTGGCATCTAAAGTGCAGAGAAGCCGGAGAAAAGATAGGAATAAAACTTCCTAAAGAAGAACAAACGGTTTACACTAATTTTATAAGATAAAAATGAAAGAATTTTTTATTAATAAAAAATTTAATAAAGAAAAACTGCTTAACTTTGGTTTTAAAAAAGAAAAGCAGTTTTTCTTATACAAAAAAAAAACTCATTAACGGCGATTTTGAATTAACCGTAAAAATTGATAAAAATCAAAATGCAAGCACGGAACTCGTCGAGATTGAAACAAAAGATATCTACACTCTTCATTTAACCGACGTTGAAGGCAGTTTTGTCGGAGATATCAGACAAGCGTACTATGAAGTCATGGAAAAAATTGAGGCGGAATGCTGCGAACCTGATGTATTTAAATCAGAACAAACTTTGAATATTCTGGAATATATTTACAAAACATATAATATTGAACCTGAATATCTGTGGGAAAAATTTCCCGACAATGCAATAGTAAGAAGAAAAGATAATTCAAAGTGGTTTGGTTTGATTCTAACTGTAAAGAAAGATAAGTTAGGTTTTGACAGTTCCGAAAAAGTTGAAATAATTGATTTAAGAGCAGCGCCTGAGGATGTAAACATGCTGCTGAAAACTGCCGGTTTTTATCCTGCATACCACATGAATAAAAAAAACTGGTTTACAATAATCCTTGACGAATCTGTTGATTTAAAAACAATAAAGGAACTGATAGATTCCAGCTATAAGTTGGCTGTAAAATAAACTACCTTACTTTATTTTCATTGCCTGCAATAAGTCTCTTAATATTTTCTCTGTGCAGATAAACTATATAAACAGCTCCTACTGCGCAATAAAAAACGTACGCAAGCGGAGAATTTAAGTAATACATAATAAACGGGGAGATTAAAAGCGCAATAATAGATCCGACAGAAACATATTTTGTACAATACGTAATTATTCCCCAAACGATAGCAATGATTATTCCTGCAAGCCAATTAAGTGCAATTATTGTTCCAACTCCTGACGCAACGGATTTGCCGCCTTTAAATCCCAAAAAACAAGATTTGCTATGACCTATAATTACTGCTATTGCAGCAACAACAGGGACTAAACCTATCGATACACCCGCAGTTGCCATGTATTTAGCTAAAAAAACGGGTAATGCGCCTTTTATGGCATCAAGTATCATTACCGTAAAAAACCATTTCTTACCGAGTACTCTCTTTACGTTAGTAGCGCCTGTTGAACCTGAACCGACAGTTCTTATATCCTGACCTGTTTTGGATTTTACAATTAAATATCCTGTCGGTATTGAACCGATAATATACGCGAATATAATCGCAGCAAAAACATTTAATAATAAGTTAATCATACCTCTCTCCGTCTGTTATTACAGGGTAATTATACCACTAAATAATTATTTTAAATATTGTTTTATCCATTCGGTAATTACACTCGTAAGACTTTCGTCATTTTTCAGCATAACCATGCCGGATGCTTTAGAAGGAGATGTATATATAGCAAATTCATTTTGAGCGAATTTTTTGAGATATTTTTCAGCATTCTGAGAAGCTGTGTCGTCATCTCCTGATATAGATAAGAAGTCAACATTTTCAAGCTGCGCTATACTTACCGGAATATACAAACTTCTTGTTTCCACCACAGGTGAAAGAATCACTATTGTTTTAGGTTTCATTGTCATTTTATCCGAGGCCAGTATACCGGAACTTGCGCCGATATCCGAACCGACTATAGCCCATTCGTTGAAAAATATTTTTTTCGGATTGTCTTCTTTTATTGATTCAATAACCTTTATTACATCAGAAGGATACTTCGCATAAGCTGCATTTGTAAACCTTTTCCAGGAAGTACGGGTAAGTTTTGAATTATAAACACTTTTGCCGTGACCTCTTAAATCTATCATCAAAACAGCATAGCCGTTATCATTTAAAAGTTTAGGCAAATCTCCCCACCACTGCGAGTTATATCCTAATGAATGCAATAAAACTACTGTTTTATATTCTTTTTGAGCTTTGTTTTTCGGATACTGCAATGTCGATTTCAAATTAAAACCGTCTGCCGCAACCGTCTGAATTTCTTTTTTTACCAAAGCCGATGCCGCACTAACAGGTGTATTTGTAAAAAACAAAAAAAATGCTAAAATAAATAAAATAAATCTTTTCATAACACATAGATTATAACATATTTTAAGGCTTTTTACAATTCTTAACAAAACTATTAGGAAAAAGTCAATTATTTATAGATTATATACTTAATATATATAAGAGCAATTATACATGGAGAGACTATGACTGTAATCGATGCTAATATGAAATTATTTGCAGACAGAATGCATATTACATCATCACGTATGATACGTGATTATGGTCTTTCTACTGTTGATGAAATTATTGAAGAAGAAGCAAAACGAGGTAATAAAAGAGCACTTAATGTTGCAAAAGAATATTATCATTCTCCTGAAAAATTGATTAAATTTTTCAATTTGATGAATGTGGAAAATAAGTTTGACTTAATCTATAAAATGGATGACAGAACAAGAGCAAAGCTTCTTCCGAAATTGGATGAACAGGACTTGTTAATGGGGTTATATTTCTTTAAGCAGGAAAAGCTGCTTGAAATGCTTTTGGAAGCTGATATTGAAGAACTTGTTCGAGTTGTAATGGAAGCATTTCCGATAGAACAAATTATTATGCTGTTTACGGAAGAAGATTTGGCAATGTTTTTCATGAATAAAGACCTTCCGAAATTTGCTGTTGTTGAACAGATGAAAGTTATGCCTCCTGAAATAATGCAAAAATTTGTTGAAGGGATTACCGGTCAGCCGATGGAAGAATCCGATCCAATGGAACTTATCGACAATATAAGCAAACTGCCTGATGATCAATTCCATAAATTTATGGGCATGATTGATCCTGATGTCCAAAGACAACTGACTTTTCAACTGACAAAAACCGATCCGGCATATTTAACACTGTTCAGTAATGAAGCTTATGTAAATATGCTTAGCACACTTATCAAGCCGGACATGGTTAAACCGATGATTATGTTAGAAAAAGAAACATTAATAAATATGGTTTCTGTTTTGCCTGATGATTTATTATCAGTTGTTGCAAGCCAGGTTGACGCAAAGGATTTGGCAAAACTTTTGCAGCACGGAAATATGAAACTTATTGAAGAAGCATTAATGATTTAGAATTTTTCCGTAAATATTTCGAAATAACCCGTTGGATGACTGCATACAGGGCATTTTTCGGGTGCATTTTTGGATATCAAAATATGTCCGCATTTTCGGCATATCCATTGTGATGACTCAGGCTTTTTAAAAAGCGTCTCATTTTTTAACTCATTTGCAAGTAATTCAAACCTGTGGGAGTGATGTTTTTCTATTTCGGTTATTTTATTAAATAATGCTGAAATTTCATCAAAACCTTCATCTTTGGCAACTTTGGCATAATTTTTATAAATTACATCCCATTCTTCTTTTTCGCCTTTTGCTGCTGCAACGAGATTTTCGCACGTACTGCCCGTAAAAAACGGATATTCGCCCGTGACTTTTAAATGTTCATCTGCGGGAATGTATTTGTAAAAAAGTTTTGCATGTTCCTTTTCATTTTCTGCGGTTTTTAAAAACACTTCGGATATTTGCTCATATCCGTCTTTTTTTGCTTGCTTTGCATAAAAAGTGTATCTGTTTCTTGCCATAGATTCGCCCGAAAAAGCGTTTATAAGATTTTTCAGGGTTTCGGATTTTTCAAATTTCATAATAACTCCTTTTTCTAATCATTATTTATAAATATTGATAAAAAAAATCCCGCATTCGGGCAAAAAAAAAGAGGGTTATTTTCCCCTCCTGTGTGGAATTTAATTTATATGGAGTTTGATTATTATAATTAATCGCTAAATGTCTTAAATGTAGTATCAACGTTATCTTTAATAACTTTCTTGACAGCATCCATTTCTGTTTTCAGAGCATTTTGTTCGGTATCCAGCTGTTTTAATCGCAATTCCAAAGTTCTGTCTTCTTTTTGAATAATAGAAGTCTTTGCGTTGATATCTGCTATTGTTTTTTCATACTGTGCTTTTTTGTACAAATACTGATTCATTGCATCCTGATATGCAGCTTCATTTGTAACGGTTTCGGTGTTCAAAGTGTAAACCACACTGTCATTATCAAATTTTACCGATTTAAATCTTCCGTTTCCGTCCGTTTCCAATAGAGCATTATTTGTCTGCTCTATTTTAGTAGGTACGTAAGATGCATTGTAATAAGCCAGTTTTTGCTGTGCATCAATCGGTTTATTCCTGTCATAAGGATATCCTGCGCTTCCCTGCAAATCTTCTTCCGTTGTATAGTAAGTCTTCCCGTATAAATCAAATGAATAAATACCTTCACCTGAATATAAAAGATTTCCCGAAGCATCAAGGCTCAAATATTTACTAATAGAACTGTCGGGGCAATCCTTCAAAATTTGTGCAAGTTCTGCGACTTGATCGACAGAATCATCAACTACAAGCTCATTAAGTTCTGTTAGTCTTGAATTACCGATATAAGACGGCCCGTTTGCAACTGAATAATCGGTATTATCTACGGTTTTGTATACAGGCGTTGTTTGCGAAGCAGCTTCAACGGAAAATTTCCAAGTTCCGTTTGAAGAGCGATAGCCAAATATATTACCTATAAGATGATCACTTGAATCGAGATATCCCGCATCTTGTAAAGCTTGCTTTAAAGCTGCGTCAGCACTTACTTGAGCATTTGTCAGCTGGTTATATTCATTTGCGACCAAAAAATGCCAAACACCGTCAGAATCCTGATAACCGTGTACGTCATTCGTATTCAAAACGCCTTCTCTCGTTGCAAGACCTTTTGCGACTTCAAAACTTCTTAGAGAACTGCTTAATTTTGGATCACTGTCAACTTGTGCTTGATTGATTTTAGAATATGTATTTGATTCTGTATTACTCCCTACCGGATAAGTTACCGTAATATTTCCCGATGCATCAAATGTTACTGTTGCATTATCAGGATACTTCATATTTTTCAAAACATCATCAATTTGTATTTGAGGATCATTAAGCATCTTCTTGGCGCCCGTATACAAATCCGCCATATAATAATGCTTTACTACATAGTTATAGTCAGGATTTTTGTTTGAAAGCTGATGCCATTCATCAAGTACGGATTCATTTTCGCCATCAGAGTACGAATATTGAATTTCTGTGTAATCCGTAGTTTTTGGCGGATTTGGGACTTCCATATTCAAAAGTCTGTTGAATAAATTTGCACTTTGATTGGCAAGAGCCGTTCTCGCTTGATTTATTTGCTGACCTTCATATTCTGTATTAGTTTTTCTTGCCGTTAAAGCTAAATATCTTGCTTGTGAAGCTGCCATTCCCATAAGGAAGTCTCCTATATTATTCTGTTTTTTATTTAATAATGACTCGGATAAAGTCAAGATTTTAAACGACATAATTAATGACCGACTTTAACAAATATTCAAAAAATCCTACGTTAATATTAGAAAAAATTTTCTGTAACATTTTATGATTCAATACTTGCGCCGAATTTTGTTTATGTTAGCATGATTTCATAAGGAGAAATATAAATATGAAAAATTATGAATTACTAGCTATCTTTAAACCAAGTCTTGATTCTGAAGAATTAGACAAAGAAGTTGAAAAAATTACAAAAGAAGTTGAATCATACAAAGGTTCTGTATCTTCTATTGATAAAATGGGCAGAAAAAAACTTGCTTATGATGTACAAAGTTACAGAGACGGATATTTCACATCTATGATATTGTCTGTACCTGCTGAAAAAGTAGTTGACTTCAAAAGAAATCTTAAACTCAACGAAAACGTAATCAGATTTATGTTTATGGAAGAATCTAAAAAAGCTCAAACTGTATAAGAGGTAGTTATATGTCATTAGCAAAAGCTGTTGTAACAGGTACGGTTTTCAGAGCTCCTGAAAAACGTTTTACGCAAAACAATGTTCCTGTTTCTTCATTTATACTAAACATTGGAGAAAGAGAAGAAATGCTCCTTAGGGTTGTTGTAAAAAGACAGGCCTTGGATGAAATCGTCTCCGAAATTACAAAAGACTCAAGGGTTTTGGTAGAAGGAAGACTTCAGATTAATACTGTTAAAAATGAAAACGGTACAGAAAGAAGAATTTTTGAAATTGATGCGAACGCCATTGAACTTATGGGAGCCGGAATCCCTGCCGTTCCTTCTTCAAAATCTTCGGCAAGCAGCTCTGAAGACATTGTGAAATTTGATTCAGATGAGTTTTCAAATGAGTTAATCGGGGAAGAAGAAATCCCGTTTTAAAAAATAAAGTACTTATAAAATAATAAACAAGGCTAGAAAGGCAAAAAAGAAAATGGCAAAACAAGACATGAATGATCGTAAAAAACGCAAAACTTGCAGTTTTTGTGCTGATCATGTTGATTACATCGACTATAAAGACGGTGCAAAGTTAAAAAGATACCTGACTGAAGCAGGAAAAATTATTCCGAGAAGAGTTACAGGTAACTGCGCAATGCACCAAAGAATGGTTGCAAAGGCTATTAAACAAGCCAGAGAAGCTTCCATTATCGGCTATGTATTCGACTAATTTTTGAAATTCAGTATAAGTATTTGGGAATGGCGGATTTTCTGCCGTTCCCGTTTTCAAAATAGAACAAAAGGAATTTAATATGGATAAAATAACTATCAGATCTGACAGAAAAGATGATTATATTTTTCAATATAAAGGTGAAGATGTAACCCTTAGAGCAGGGAGTATTATAAGTATTGCTGACGGACTTAACGAAGTAGTATTACCTACTTGCGTTATGAAGGTTGTTAAGAATCTGATTGTTATAAAAGATAACAAATAGTCCTTACCCTATCAAAGGAGAAACCAATGAATATTTGTATTTTTCCCGGTTCATTTAATCCTATACATTTAGGGCATCTAAAAATGGCTGACTTCGCACTTGAAAAATACAAATTTGATAAAATTATATTTATTCCGGCACACATCCCGCCGCACAAAAATTTAGATAAAAATCTTTCTAATCATCGTTTGAATATGGTTAGACTTGCTGTTTCGGGCAATAAAAATTATGAAGTGTCTGACATTGAGTATAAAAGTGATAATAAATCATATTCTTTGGTTACTGTAAAAAAGCTGATTGATTTATATAAATTAAATGCGCCGTTAAATTTTATTATCGGGACAGATGCTTTTGAAAAAATAGAAAGCTGGTATAAAGCCGATGAATTAAAAAAACTTGTCAGATTTATCGTTTTTCCGAGAAACGGACAAAAAGAAAAATCCATATATAATAATTTAAAATCAAAAGGCTGGGACTTTGAAATAGTTGATTTTACACCTGTTGATATTTCATCTACAGAAATAAGAGAGTTTAAAAATAAGAATTTGACAGATAAAAAAGTTGAGGAGTATATTGAAAATAATGGATTATACCAACATTGAATATTGTAAAAATTGGTTGAAAGCTAATTTAAACGAAGAACGTTATATTCATTCAATCGGAACAGCCGAGTGTGCAAAAGAATTAGCTAAACGGTACGGCTTGGACGAAAACAAGGCATATTTCTGCGGTTTAATCCATGATTGCGCAAAGTGTTTACCAAATAACGAATTAAAATCAATTATATGCAATTGTGATAATTTGTGCGAAGGCGAACTTTCAAACCCTAAGACATACCACGCTCCCGCAGGAGCAATTCTTGCAAAAAAAGAATTTAACATTGATGATGATGAAATTTTATCCGCAATAAGATGGCATACATTGGGGAAAACTGATATGTCGGATTTTGAAAAAATTATTTTTCTCGCTGATAAAATTGAAAATAAAACAAGACCTGCAGAGTGGATTGAACCGATTAAAGCCGTTTTGGATGAAGAAAACGGGTTAAACAAAGCTCTGCTTATGTGTTATAAAAATACTATAAAAAGTCTTGTTGACAGAAATTTAACAATTTGTTTTGCTACGATTGAAATTTATAATTCTTTGCTAAAAAACGTTAAACAAATTTAAAAAATAAGCTCATATTACCCATATTTCATTTGTAAACTTTTGTAAACTTTTCTTTAAAAACCCTAAAGTTTTAGGAAAAAATGCCGATAAATACAGTAAAGGAAAATTAAAGGAAAGATTATGGGATTAGCCTGTGCAAATATCAGATTATTAACTTTAACGGCCCG
>CADCOS010000038.1 GCA_902803165.1 uncultured bacterium
TTCGGTTTTAACCACTTCCGGCTCTGATTCGGCTGTTTTGGCTTTTTTAACAATAAAAGCTTTCTTTGGCGTAGATTTCTTTTCCACCAAACCTAAATGCTCTTTTAATTTTCTGATTTGATCGGCTGTGACAGTATTTGAATGAGATTTCACCGCTATTGAAATCTCCGCGAACTTTTCAATAACCTCTTTACTGGTTAAATTAAGTTCTTTTGCTAATTCGCTAACTCTTAAACTGTCCATCCGTTGTCCCTTTCAAATTCTAGGCTAATAAACCGTTAATCAACGATTTATCAATAATTGCGTTTGTTTTTAGTGCCTTATTAATTCTGTTTTTCTTAAAAGAATTGTCAATACAATTCTGATTATAACAAAGATATACAGATCTGCCAAATGTTTTGGAATCAGGTTCTATAACGATATTTCCGCTCGTATATTCTTTTGTTATTTTTATTAGTTTTTCGGCTTCTTTGTATTCACCGCAGCCGATACATTTTCTTTTCATAGACTATTTATACCACAAAAAAAGAGTCTTTCACATATAATTTGAAAGACTCTTTTTAGTTTTCACTTATTTTTTATATGTATTTTTCAATATTAGTAATTATAGAGGTTTTAGGCATCAGCCCTACAAGTCTGTCAACAGGTTCACCGCCTTTAAATATCATAAGCGTCGGAAGTCCGCTTACCTGATATTTTTTTGCAGCTTCTATGTTATTATCCGTGTTAATCTTTGTAAATTTGACTTTTGAGTTCAATTCAGACTCAACTTCTTCCAAAATAGGTCCCATCTTTCGGCAAGGCCCGCACCAATCGGCAAAAAAATCAACAACAGTAATCCCACTATTGTTTACAACTTCTGTATCAAAATTATCAGTATTAATTTCTACAACCATATAATTACCTCCTTAATTAAGATTATCTATATATTACCATATCTTTTATGTTTATGCTATCATAATTATTAGGGAGAAGTGAGGGTACAAGGGATTACCCCGAGAGGATAGAAATATGCCCAGAAAAAAAGAAATTGAAATAGTTTTAGATACAGAAACAACAGGATTGGATTACACAAGAGAACGTCTTGTTGAATTTGCTGCTGTCAGACTCGAAAACGGTAAAATTACTGATGAGTTTCAAACACTTATTAATCCTGAACAGCATATAAGAAAATCATCTATGGCTATACACGGGATTACTCAAGAAATGGTTGAAGATGCACCGACAGAAGCGGAAATTATGCCTAAAATTCTTGAATTTATAGGAGATTATCCGATAGTAGCACACAATGCAATATTTGATTATTCATTTTTAAACGAAGCCAAAATTAGAGTAACCGGCGAAAAAATGGAAAATCCGAGAATTGATACCCAAATGATGTTTAAAGAAATCGCTCCCGAGCTGGAATCTCACGGACTTGAAGCTTTAACTCAAAGATTTAACGTTGAATTAAACAATCATCACAGAGCAATGGCAGATACAATGGGGCTTGCACTTGCTTATCCGAAATTAAAGAAGTTGTATTTGCAGCGTTTGGATTGGCAAAAAAAGCAATTAAAAAATGTCGATTATCTTTTTGACAGATATTTAAGAATACAGCAAAGCATAGCAACTATGCAGGCTGAACTTCAGGATTTAAAATCAGTATTCAAGCTTCATTTTGAACTCGGCGGAGAACCGTTGGAGGCTGAAACCGGCGAAGTTATGATTTATCAGTCAAAACAATCTTTCGGATATGAATTTAACGACGTAAAAGAAGTATTGGAAAACGTAGGGGCGCTTGAAAAAGCCGTTAAATTAAATAACGGATTCATTGATAGACTATGTAACGGTTTAAGTCTTTCGGAAGAATATAAACAAATCATCCGCGATGCAAGACAAGAAATATCTGAAACCCGTAATATTCAGGTTATTAAGCCATGCAAATAGCTGATAAAAAAGTTATACCCGATGAAATCACAGTCAGGATAGAAAAGCTGTCTAATTTAGGTTTGGGGATAGCTAAAGTTGACGGCTATGTAATTTTTGTGGAAAACACTTGCCCTGACGATATTGTTAAAATAAAGTTAACAAAGAAAAACAAGAATTTTGCAAAAGCCTATCCGATTGAATTTATAGAGGAATCGCCTCACAGAATAAAACCGTTTTGCCCTATGCACAAAGTTTGCGGTTCTTGTCAGCTAGGACATATTGATTATAATTATCAACTTCAAATAAAAAAAGAAATTGTTGAAGATGCTATGCGTTCTATTTACGGATATGAAATTAAAGTAAATGACGTTATACCGAGTCCGAAAGTAACGGAATACAGACGAAAAATCCAATATCCTATATCTCAAACAAAGGATTCTAAAAGGATATTAGCGGGTTATTATAAAACAGCTTCGCACGAATTGGTAAATATTAAACATTGCCCGATTCAACCACACTATTGCGACGAAATCATTGAATTTATAAGACAGACAGCTTTTGAACTCGGTGTATCAGGATATGTTGAAAAAACACACAAAGGTTTGTTAAGACACGTTTTAATACGTTCTTCCGCTTATAATAATGAAAATTTAGTAGTATTAGTAGTAAATTCTGACAAAATACAGGAATGCACTAAAGCTTTGGCAAGAAAAATATATACTGAATGCAAAAATATTTCGGGGGTTTGCGTAAATTATAACAATCAAAAAACAAATTTCATTTTGGGGAAAAAGACAGAAGTTGTTGAAGGGAAAGGCTTTATTGAAGAAAAACTTTGCGGAAAAATATTCAAAATAGGAGCGGAAACATTTTTTCAAGTAAACCCTGAAAGCGCTGAGAATATTTTTAATTATGTAAAAGAATATATCAAAAATAACTTTAAAAAACCTGAAATTTTGGATGCATACGCGGGTATTGCAGCTTTTGGAATATGTCTTTCTGATGCTGCGGGGAAAATTACAAGCGTTGAAGAGGTCGAGGCTTCAGTTAAGCTGGCAAAAGAAATTATAGAAGAAAATAAAATTGATAATATAGAAGTTTTTACAGGTGATACTGCAGAATTTTGCGGCAAAGCAATCAAAAACGGAATAAAATATGATATTTCGGTAATTGATCCGCCGAGAAAGGGCTGTTCGGAGGAGAGTTTGGAGAACATTTTAAAACTGACGAAGCAGACAATAATCTATGTATCATGCAATCCGGCAACTTTGGCAAGAGATTTAAAATATTTGAGAGGAAAAGGATGCGAGATTGATTTTGTGCAGCCATTTGATATGTTTCCGCAGACTTATCATATAGAAAACGTGGCAATAATCAGCGTGCCTTAATACTTGCACCCTGACTTTTTAAATACTTGCTTTAAAATTTTGATTTGCTATACTTGAAAACGAAGTTGATGGCGGGTGTCGTCAAGTGGTTAAGACCACGGATTGTGGTTCCGTTATGCGTGGGTTCGAATCCCACCACCCGCCCCATAAAA
>CADCOS010000039.1 GCA_902803165.1 uncultured bacterium
CGTATTTTATCCCATATTTAAGTTTTTCCACATTGCCTGCCGGCATCAAAAGTTCAGGTTTATTCATAAGTAAATTATATCACAAAATAATATTTACACAGTATGGATGACTTGAATCAATAATGTTATTATATACTCTATGTTATTCAGTTTATTCTCCATTTTTATAGTTTTTCTTATTGCAATGACAAAACCCGACAACAAGTTTTTAGGTGTAATGTCTTGCATATTTACTATTTTACTGCTTGTTTTTCCCGCTCAAATTATATTTATACTTAGCTTATATATTATACTTTATTGTTCCTTGTTCAATTTGGAAAAAATTTTTAACAACATTTTTGTTACACAAACCATAGACTCAGATAAAGCCGCTCAAAAAAGAGAACGATTGAATGCTTTAAAAGAAGCCAAAATATACCTCGCGCCATACAAAGATATTTGGTCAGACTTAAAACTTATAAACAAATACTGCAAACTTACCCTTGGAAAAGACGGCGTTACAATTGAAGGATTTGAAAAGAATTATCCGCAAAGACATTTCAAAATCATAAGTAACGGCGTTCATACGACAGAAGAGCTATGGAATCTTTTTTGTAAATATTTTAGTTGGAATAAGTCTTATAACGGACTGATTGAAGATTGCAAAAAATATGGTGTTACTATTATTGAGTCAATAGGAAATCAAAAATCAGTGACAAAAAACAACACTGTTATACCGATACAAGAAAGAACATTAGCAAATGAATTGAAAGAAGAGAATTCTTCCTCAAAAAATGAACCTCAAAAAGAAAAACTTGATATAAACAATTGCTCGGAAGCAGAATTAACAGAACTTCCCGGAATAAGCATCGTCCTTTCAAAAAAAATTATCAAAAAACGTGAAGAAATCGGCGGATTTAAAACAGTTGAAGATTTCTTTATATTTTTAAAACTAAAACCACATATTGAAAAACAACTTAGAACTCTAATTAAAATTGAAAAAATGAAAGGCTCAATAATAAAACCTTTAAATAAAGAAAGAACAATTGATTTATGAAACTCAGGGTTTTTAAAATACTTAAAAACACAAAAGTTGAAGGACCTGAAACACGATATTGTATCTGGGTGCAGGGCTGTTCTATTCATTGCAAAGGATGTCAGGCTGTTCATACCTGGACGCACAAAGGCGGAAAACTTTATGATACAAAAACAATCGTTGATGATATTTTAAGTCAAAAAGATATTGAGGGAGTTACCTTCCTCGGCGGAGAACCTTTTGAACAAGCGGAAGCTTTGGGTGAAATTGCAGAAGTGGTAAAAAAAGCAGGTCTTGGTGTACTTTGTTTTTCGGGAAATTATTTGGAAGATTTAAAAAAAGATGTCAAAAATCAAAAATTGCTATCTAATATTGATTTACTTATAGATTCGCCTTTTGAAATTGATAAACTTGACTATTCACGTCCTTGGTGCGGTTCATCAAACCAGCGATACCACTTTTTAACCGATAGATACAATAAAACAATTTTTGAAAATTATCAAAATAAAGTTGAATTTAATATTTATAAAGACGGCTCTATTTTTATGAACGGAATGGGAAACTTCAAAGATATAATGCATAAAGTCGATTTAACTCAAATAATAAAATGATATAACTATAAAAAAGGGGGCAAAATGGCATATAAATTATCAAGTCTTTTAAAAGCAAGATTTCCGCTTATTTATATTTCAACCTTTGAAGAGGACAGGGTTTTAAAATACATAAAAAAAATAGCCTCTGACGAAAAAGCCGTTAAATACCCGAGAGAAATATATACATGGACTCAATCGGCAGGTCTGTACAATAACGCAACAAGCAGAGGGATAAGTGACACAACATGTCCTTGCAAGCTTTTGGAATATATTAGAAAATATGACAAAGATGCCGTTTTTATACTCTATGATTTTCATGTAAACTTCGGCTCAAAAACAAGAACTCCGGACTTTAATGTAATCCGAAAGTTAAGAGATATTCTTCCGGAATTAAAATTGGGTTCAGCAAGAAAAACAATATTTCTTGTTTCTCCTCAACTTGTTATACCGGAATCATTACAAAAAGAAATTACCGTTTTTGATTTTCCGCTTCCGACACTACAAGAGATTAAAGCCAAATTAAACGCCATGATTAATCAAAATCCGCAAGTTCAATCTTCGCTTACGGAAGAGGAAATCGATAAATTATGCAAAGCTGCACTCGGTTTGACTTTACAAGAAGCGGAAAGTGCATTTGCACTTGCAATGGTAAATGACGGAAGAATTGATATCAAAGATCTGTCAATAGTTATGGAAGAAAAAATTCAAGTTATCAAAAAAACAGGAATTCTTGAATTTATAAAATCAGATTATTCAATAGATGATATTGGCGGGCTGGATAATTTAAAAAGCTGGCTTTTAAAAAGAAATAATTCCTGGTCGGAAAGAGCAAAAAAATATTGTATACCGGCACCTAAAGGTGTACTTGTGACAGGTGTTCCCGGCTGCGGAAAAAGTTTAACCGCAAAAGCAATGAGCAAAATTTGGCAGCTTCCTTTATTAAAACTTGATTTTGGCAAAGTTTTCTCCGGTCTTGTAGGAAGTTCGGAAGAAAATATGAGAAGAGCGCTCGCAACAGCAGAAGCCGTAGCTCCTTCTATCCTTTGGATTGATGAAATAGAAAAAGGATTGAGCGGACTCGGTTCAAACGGTGACAGCGGCGTTTCATCAAGAATTTTCGGACAGTTCCTGACATGGATGCAGGAAAAAGAAAGTCCTGTTTTTGTCATCGCTACTGCAAATAACATTAACGGACTACCGCCTGAACTGCTGAGAAAAGGCAGATTTGACGAAATATTTTTTGTTGACTTACCAACAGTGGAAGAACGGGAACAAATTTTTAAATTACATCTGGCAAAAAGGCTTAAAGATAAAGAAATATCAAGTGAAATTGATAAAATACCTAATTTATGCAGCGAGCTTGCTAAAATGTCAGAAGGTTTTATCGGTTCGGAAATTGAACAAGTTGTTGTGTCTTCGTTGTGCGATGCATTCTTTGAAAACAGAGCATTAAAATTTGAAGATTTGACTAAAAATATACAAACAACAGTACCGCTTTCAATGACACAGCGCGAACAAATACTTGCTCTCAGAGCTTGGGCAAATGTAAGAGCAGTTTCAGCTACAAAAACTTCCGGAAGAAAAGCATACAAATCTGAAATTGACGCAGAAAATATAAGTGCAAGCCGCGGAGGAAGACAGTTAGATTTTTAAAAAGAAAGGATTTTTCTATATGTCATGCACAGTAGTTGCAGTACCTATATTACTATACCAAGCCTTTATAGGGCTGACTGCCGCAGCCGGAATTGCAGCCGCAGCTGCAAATGCCGCAAATAATGCAACACTTACCAAACAGGATTATGAGACACAAGAAAATTGTCAAACAAAAAATATTGATAACATCTGCACGGATATTCACGCAATAACCGTAAACAATATTATTGAAAAAGAGTTTGAAACACCTTTTATGGACAAAGGAATCCTTTTGAAAACAATGGAAGAACACGGAATTACAAACATTGAAGAAAGTTTTGACGGTAAAATCACGGGCAATCTTGATACGTTCAGTTTTTTATTTGAAAAACCGTCAGAAAGCTTTCCTTACCGCATGAAAATAACTTGTAATCAAAACGACAATGCCAAAGAAAAAGCAGAAGACATAAATTCCGAATATGCACTGAACGTACAGGAAGCTGCTTATATAAGCATTATTGAAAAACTTAAAGACCAAAATATGCAAATAGAAGATGAAACAGTTCAAGAAAACAACACTATAGTTTTAACAATAAATTTGGAATAGATATTATGACAAAAAAATTAAAAATTAAACTCCTGCCTAACGGCGAAATTCAAATGGAAACACAAGGTATCAAAGGCAAAAAATGCCTTGACTACATTGATGTTTTGAAAAAGCTTGTTGATGTCAATATTATTGACACAAAACCTACTGAAGAATACTATGAAACTGAATCAGAAGTAATAACGGATAATTCCGCAGAAATCAGAACGGATTTCTAAATAACAACTTCTATTTCAAATTTTCTGTTCCAGGGGTAAATGTATTTTACCGGCTTTTTAGGATTGTAGCCAAAAATACCGCAAAGAGTATCTTCATAAGGTTTCATAAGCTCAGAAATATCACAAGGCTTTTCTATTTGCCCTCTTACATTAGCTTGATATGCCCAATCATCAAGAAATCTTACAACTTGAAGCTTTTTAAATTCCATATCGTTATATTTTTTCGCTTTATATTTTACCTTTAATGCAGCCAGTAAACTGCCCAGTGTGTTTGCAGAAGTATTCCAACCTGCATAACCGCAAAAGTTATCGTTTATATTTAATAATAACTGTTTCACAAACCCATTATCCGCTCCGTTTGCATATCTGACATCAGCTACCGCATACGGTTTTTCCGGTACTTCAAAGTTTTCACCGGATTTACTCCCCGTTTCCCAACCCATGACAAGCTCGCCCTGCTTGTCCCTAAAATTATTTACCAACAAAACCAAATCAGCTTCGTCTATGCTTTGAACCTGTTTAAAACCGCCAAGTTCCAGCTGACCTTGAACGGATTTTTCAATTGAAACATCCTCATAATTTGAAATCAAATGTTTGCAATCAGGCTCAGTATATTCAACGAAAACCTTAATATCTTTTTCAAATGAACGAGCCAGCAGTGTCAAAGGAATTTCGTCAGCTCCTGTTTTTGTATATCCGCCGAGAGCTTCCAGCTCCAACGCTTCTTTTACATTCAATCCATACTCGGCACAATCATCTTTTGAAAATATTAAAGTCTCAAATAATCCTTCCTTCTGCCATTCAAGATATATTTTATTTATTTCAAAATTTCTCTTCCTTGTACTTAAATAATCTTCCAATATTTCTTTCGGGATTCCGTTTAAATCAGCATGCCCGTTTTTGTGAAAGTCGAATGAGTATTTAAAAATCTTTTTTCCATACTCTGACCAATACTCTTTCTCTTCTTCATTATAATTATTATTGGAAATTCTCATTATGCTTGAAAATGCATAAATTTTGGCTTTCTTCTCTTTTAAAATACCTTTTAAGAAACTAATTCTGTTTCTTATTTCTTCAAAAGTTTCTTCCCCTCTCCTTGACGGAATCAACCCTCCATAAGCAAGTGTATCTAATGATACAATAATTGAATCACAGATCGGAACATTTTTCAGCCATGAAAACAATTTGTCTATATCGGCACATTTTGTTAAATCTCCTAAATATTCACGAGGCGGAACAAACAGTTCAATATCACTGTCAATCGCCGCAATATCTTTTGCCAAATTGTAACAAACAGGTCGGTTATCTATAGGAATAAAACATACTTTCATAATCTTATTCTACCATATAATACCCATTTGTTTAATATCACTGTGCATAAATTAGCCACTTTAGGGATAGCTAAAGAAAAGAAATTCAAGTTAAATATAATTATTAAATCTTTTTCATACTTCCAGCTATTCTTAATTCCAACGACCTCTTAAAAGAGGTCTTTTTTTTGGGTACTACGTACGTAGATAATGGTCGGGTTGCATGTGCTAAAGAATACAAGCCTGAAGAAAAACTACCGGCAACCCTCTGTCGACCGCATACCCGCAGGTTCGCGCTTTTTGTATTGTGGTCGGGTTGCATGTGCTAAAGAATACATGTACTATATTTATAAGGTCTTAAATATAACATTACCCCTCATGGTATTCTTTTTCGGTATTTACATCCCAAAGAATATCTTTATTCAATCCGTTTTTTATAATTCTGACCGCTTCTATTCCGCTAAGCATTGAATGGTCCATATTATTATATTTATGCTGACCGTTTCGTCCTATACAGTATAGATTTTTAAATCCGTTCAAAAATTCTTTTACTTTATCAAATTCCGAATATACTCCAAAATATGCTGGATAAGCTTTTTTAACTTTTATAACGACTTTATCCAAGATATGCTCTTCTTCGGTCAGATTTAACGCTTTTATATCTTTTACAGCAACCTCTAACATTTCTCCCTCGGATTTTTCCCAGAGTTCATCTCCTTCGGAAGCGAAATATTCAAGGCTTATAAAAACTTTTTCCTTAAAATCTTTTACCAAATACGGCGACCAATTATTCATTATCTGGAGTCTGCCTGCCGTAATATCATCCTCTTGCAAATATATCCAATTATCAGGACAAATATTATTAAATGTTTTTATTCTTGTATTGTTTTTAAGATTGAATTTATCCAAATAAAAACCTGCGAGTATATAATCTCTGTATGGAAGGTTAAATGCAAATTTTTCAACAGTCTCAGGTACATTTTGCAACCCGCTTACCAAATCTTTTACAGGCATGGAAGAAATAATATAATCACAGTCCAACAATTCTCTCTCGCCGTCAGCGTTCAAAATTATTACTTTATTAATCGTTTCAGAGTCGTTTTCAAATCCGACAACTTTGCTATTAAACCTAATTTCCCCGCCCATTTCTCTTATTTTATCAGCCATTATATTCCACAACTGCCCGCAGCCGTATTTAGGATAAAAAAATTCGTCTATTAAAGTTGTTTCTCTGTTTTTATTAGATATCAAATGTAGAGGCGATAAAATCGCGTTAATAACAGCTTTCATCAGAGAAAGTCCTTTTATCCTTTGTTCGCCCCACTCTTTTGAAATATCTTTCGGATGCAAGCCCCAAACTTTTTGAGTATATTTTTCAAAAAAAGTTTCATACAAAACTTTTCCGAACCTGTTTATCATAAAATCTTCTAAAGATTTTTCCTCCCTTTTTATAAAACAAGACTTTATATAACTGAATCCGGCTTTTGCCGTTCTTAATATACCCATATTTAACACAGTTTTCAAACTCATGGATATAGGATAATCAAAGAATTTTCTTAAATAATAAATCCTTGATAATCTGTGTCTTTTCAACATTACAATATCTGTTTCATCAGGATCGGGACCGTTTTCCGAAACGGTTATTTCTCTTTTCAATAGTTTATCATCTATCGGAGGTTTTCCTTGCAGAGGCAGCAATTCTTCCCACAAATCAAGAATTTCCTGACTTTTAGAAAACAATCTGTGCCCGCCCAAATCTATACCGTTACCGTTATAAAAAACCGTACGTGAAATTCCGCCTGCCGAATCAGATTCTTCTGCAATAACAGGAATGATATCAGTAGTTTTTAACATTTCATACGCCGCAGTAAGCCCTGCCGGTCCCGCACCTATTATTACTGCTTTTTTCATTAGTTTTCTCCCTTTTTAGGAATAAAGTACAAACGTTCGCTGCCACATTGATAATAATTGTAACCCGGAAGCTCAAAAAAAGTTAAAATATAAGTATCCTTTTTTATGTCATTAAAAAGACTGTCACTTGATTCACATGTTCTGGAATAAAAAGTATTCCAACTTACCGGTTTTAAAGTACAAATATCATACGAATTTATGCCTTTATGCAAATAGGGTACAATTAAAGAATCTTTTTCGGTTAAAAAAAGGTCGCAGTCGTTAAATTTTGAATCACTATTCATTATATTCGCAAGTTCTCTCGCTTTTAGCACATTGCCATGGTATACATAAGGAATGTGTACTTGTATCGGAAACATAAAAACAAGTATCAAAAATACATTTAATATATCTAACGGTCTTGATAAACATGGCTTATATACCTTTTCTTCAGCAACATCATTCAAAATCCATAACATAATCACAAGGTAAATAAAGAAAAATATAAAATGATGACCATATCCAATGTAAAAGTATTTAAACAAAATAAACATTATAATACTGACATACAAATAAAATGTTTTTTCTATATTACACTTTGTTTTAAACATTATGAATCCGAATGCACAAACAAATGAAATAAAGTAGTAAAAATAACAGTATTCAAAAAATTTTATTAAATTACTCAATCCGCCATTAGAATCTTGTGCTGAAGCTTCGGTCCCGATTCCGCCAATAAACGGAAATACAAAAAACAATACTGATACTATAAGTATCAGTACGGACACAATTCCTTTTATATTATATATTTTCTTATTCAAAAATTTTATAAAGAATACCAATCCAAACCAACTCGCAGCTATTCCGCATATTATATTTAAATTTAAAATCAACCCGATTAAAACCGCATACAAAATAGGCTTATCCAATTGCTTTTTGTATAGACTTGCTAAAGTAAACAACAACAGAATACCCAATGAATATCCTCGTGCAACAATCGGAAAATATAAAATAAACATAGAAGAAAACGTAATCGTTACTTTTAATAAATTGTTAAACGGCGCTTTTTTCCACATTAAAATTATTGCGGCAAGACATGTAATATAATTTATAAACAACATCGGATATGGATATGCAATATTAAACTTTGCAAACGGCATAATTAAAATAAACCAAAGCAAAGGATGCCCTTCAGCTCTGACTATATCCTGCCAATTTGAAAAATTCATCGACTGCGCAACAATCCATCCATGCGCTTCATCATACCAAGGAACATGATTTAGCATTAAAGGAATTGTTATTAACAAATAACAAATTATTGATATCAGAAATAATTTGTTACTTCTAAAAAAATTATTAAAAACCTTATCCCTCAATTCCACGCTTAAAATTTCCTCATATAAAGCTTATCACAAATTAAATTCATTCGAAATTAAAATATTCTCTCCTTGCGTATTTTTGTATATTTTATTACAATTTTCTATTATATGGAAAATTCTAATTTACAAATCAAAGATTTTGAAGAAAACGTAAATTTCAAAAGTAAAAATTTTAATAATTTTTCTTACGAAAATCGTGATATTTTGCATGACGCAAAAATGTATTTTCGGTTATTGCGCAGACTCATAAAATCATATATAAGGAATAAATTATCAAAAAGATTTACAAACGTAATCTATGTAACAACAGAATGTTCCGAATATACAATTAATACATCTTCTTATGAATCTCCGATATACTATATGGAAGAGATGAGAAAACAGTATCCGAACACGGAAATTATTCTGCTTCTTCCTATAATCGGACTTGACTACGACACAAAATCAACAAGAAAAATATTTATTGAATTTAACGGACTCCATAAGGTCGTAGAGAGGACATCGGTTCATTTTGACTTTTTCGCAAGAAATGAAGACCAAGACTGCGTTGTATATAAATTTTTAAATACGGATTCTAATATTAAAATATACGGACTTTTTTCTCCTGCATTTTCATATATTAAAACACCGGAAGAATTGAATAATTTTGAAAACTTAGTTATATACCTGAGAGCGGCAAGATTCGCAATAAGAAAAATTAATAAAGAAATTATGCCGATTGACATAGTTCATGCAGACAAAATCCCGTTCTTTGCCGGTTCTGATTTTGAACCAAAATTCTCAACAAAAATAAAAGTTTTACAAACAATAGACGACTTCGCGTTTCAAGACAGGGAGAAAAAAGAACCGTTTTGGGCTGCAATTAATCTTGCGGATAAAAAAACAATGAAAAAAATCTGCAAAGACGGATTTATTAAAGCTTGTATATCGGATCTTTTCAACATCCATCCCGCTAATTTTTCAGGAAGGATGAAAGATTACCTTGATATTATTTACAAAAACTACACAAGCTTTAGAATGTATGCTAATGCTAACGGCAAAAATAAGGGCGAAATAATATTTAATAACCTTAATAAGCGAATTTTAAAAATACTTCCGCAAATATTTGAAAAAGGAGAAACTTATTATTACCCTTTGAGTTCTTCAATAAAAAAAGCTGACTATTACGCTGTTTATTCAAAAACTTATTTTAACGAAATTATAAATAATTCCAACATGCCTGAACTGTTCGTAAAACTCATTTCCGGCATACAAGAAAAATTTTCTTACGTTATGCCTGCTTTTGATTTTTCAAATTATAAAACAGCTGAAGGAAGACAAATTTATAACAACTATTCTTCCGTCAATTTTAGGGAGAACAGAAAAGAAAACAAAAATCTCTTGATAAAAGAATTTTCAAAAGACAGGATTAATACCAATTTCATAGATAAAACTCTTTTTTTAGAGGAAGAATACAGCGTTTTGGGATATTTAGACAATTTTTATGAATCACCGCTGCTTTTTGTTCACCTGAAACCTGATATTTTTGGCAACGGAATTGATATAATATTCGGCACACTTTTAAAAATGTTTGAACTGAATAAAAATTTTAAAATCATTCTTAGCATGCCGAACGGACTTAAATTTGACTACATAAAATCACGTTTAAATTTTTTAAAAGAAATGAAAGCATTTGACGGCAGATGGGTATTTTTAAATGATAATATAAATATAACTAAATTTTTTGCCGGCGCAGACATGTTTTTAATGCCTTTAAGAGAAAACTACATAAATCCTGAACACCTGCTCGGTATGAAATTCGGATGTGTGCCTGTTGTATCCGAATCAGGTTACCTTAACGATACCGTTACGGATATTTTTGACAACCTTGCGGAGTGCAACGGGTTTAAAACTAAGTCTTCTCTCTGGAATAGCGACTGTATTGAACAATTTTACAATACCTTAAACAAAGCTATTGACATATACAGAGATAATCCTTCAAGTTGGAATGTAATTATTCGCAACTGCATGAACACTGATTCCGGATACAATTTTTCTATGCTTGAAAATTATAATAATATTTATGAAGAAATACTTTAATTCTCAAAAAGATTTTCTAAAAGATTAATTTCTTCCGCATTCTTCTCAACTGTAGCAACAACTTTTATTCCGGTTAAATACTCAACCTGCGCTAAATTATCTTTATGCATAAAATTATCAGGTTCAAAATTATTAAGTATTATGCCGTTTATTTTTATCCCTTTATTTTTAGCATACTCCGCTGTTAACAAAATAGAATTAATTGTGCCTAAACCGCCGTCCGCAACAATTAAAACAGGAGTATTTAAATCTTTAATCAAATCATTTAACAAATATTTTTCACCATTTTCAAGCCTCAAAGGACAGGTAATTCCTCCGGCACCCTCTACCAAAAGATAATCATACATTGAATCTAATTTACTAAAATCGTTTTTTATTCGTTTAAAATCTATAATTTCTCCTGCCCTTTTAGATGCTAAATGAGGAGATACCGCCTCTTTCCACCAATATGAAACACATTCGTCAGGAGAAACTCCTATCCCAGACTTTTTAACAACATAATTACAATCACTCTTTATGAGTTTTCCGTTCAACTCTTCGACACCGCTCAAAACCGGTTTATAATATCCGCAATTATACCCTGATTCGTTCATTTTTTTTACAATAAGAGCCGATACATAAGTTTTTCCTATATCCGTGCCTGTTGCTGTTATAAATATTTTCTTTGCCATATAAAATGCTCCTCCGCTATTTAAATACTAACTCAAAAAAATTTCCGAAATATATAAAATAGCATGAAAAATACTTATAATAATTGACAAAATTTTTTGAAATTATAAAATAACATGTAGTATAACTTAGAGAGTAAGTTAACGTAGTATATTTAATCAAAGAAGGAGATTAATCTCATGGCACGTGAAAAGTATGAACGTACAAAACCGCACGTTAACA
>CADCOS010000040.1 GCA_902803165.1 uncultured bacterium
GAGGGGATGGGATTCGAACCCACGGTGGAATTGCTCCCACACAACCTTTCCAAGATTGCACCTTAAACCTCTCGGACACCCCTCTTTGTTCGTTTTCTTGATTATAATTTAAATATAACCTCTTGTAAAGTTATTAATTAAAAAGGCGCTTGTTATAAGCGCCTTTTATCAAAAATTTATTATGTTATTCTTCGTCTATTTTCTTTTCTCTTTCAGCAGTTTCTTCTTTTGTGTAGCCGATAGAATCTTTTTCAGGAGTCCAGCCAGTTTCTTCTTTTACTTCGTGGATAGGATCGGCTAACAATAATTCTTGTGCATCATTGTATTCTGCACAAGTGAATTCAAAACCTTCTTCAACAGCACTTGCATCAATGTTTACAGGTGAACTTGATTCTGAGTCTTCAAGGATAAGTTCATAGTTAACCATTGTTTTAATAAATTCGCTCAATTTGGATTCTATATCAGCAGGTGCTCCATTCATTGATTTTAATGCTGTTAAAATATCTTCAACTGATGCACCGTTTACCAAATTTTCGTAAACAGCAGATCCTAAAGCATTTAAACCGTAGTAAATACCTGTTTCAGAATTGATAATTATTGCAATGCCGTCTGTTACATCAGCAAACATTTTTTCTTCATTTAACTTGTAATTTGTCATTTTCTTTATTCTCCTTTTTCTCTAATATATTTATCGGACCGAGTTCATGTGAGAACTCTGTAATGTATAGTTTGAAATTATCAGTATTAATAAATTCTTTGTTTAAATTAATGTTTGAATTTTTGTTTTCAGATAATTGTATATTTTTATCCTGTATAAATTTAATTAATAAATCAAATTCATATTCAATGTTTTCATTATATTCTTTGTATAAACTCAATTCTTTTCTTAAGTCTTCAAAACGGACACCGTTTAATAGATTTTCAAACACGTTTGTTGCGAATGTATTCATTGTATAAACAGTCCCTGATTGAATATCAATGATGTTTGCTAAATTAAATGTAATATCAATGAATACAGGAGGTGCAGAAATGATTGTTTTATCCTGCTTGTCCCAATTATTCATAAAATCTCTTAAAAATACGGTGTTTCTTTCTATATCATGGCAAAGATTAAATTTATAGAACGGTAAATCTTTAACCATATTGTACATTTTTTTAATTGTATGTTCTTCACACAAATCACTCACTTGTGACAAAGTAGATTGAATGAGATGTGTAATTGCTCTGCCCTTTTCTTCCGGAGTGCAAAGTCTTATACTCGGATCTTTATCAGTGACAATTTCCGGAAATATCGCTAATTTTATCGGATAATCAGTCCTGAATTGTGAATGGAAGTTTGAAATATTGAAAACGTATTTGTCTTTCCTTGCATTGTTTGAGACAAATTGTGTTCCTTTCATATCATCATACAATCTTCCGTACATTTCCGGAGAAAGTGTAATTATAGAATATATAGGGCTCGTATAAAGGTTTCCTTTATTGTCGTTATAAATGGTTAAATAATCATCAGATACATACTCAAACCCTCTCATCATCGATAATACAGACAGAGTGGATTTTCCTCTTTGACCTCTTGCGCAGAACAATATTCCGTTTCCGTTTAATCCCATTGACGCCCCGTGTGACAAATTTGATGAGTCGGATTTGATAACTTCATTTATAAACTGAATAAATAAGTGACCTTCTTTTATAAACTCTTCAGCGCTCAAATCTTTAACGCCGTAGTAATAACTATTTTCCTTCTTGTTATAAGCGGAAATTATTTTGTAAAAATTGTTATAGTTAATAGCCGGTTTTTGTACAGAAAAATCTTTGTTTATAATTTGAATGTCAAATTCTTTTTGTTTTGCATACAAAAGCTCAATCCTAAGCTTAAAATTCTTTGCTGGGTTGAATTTTTCTGATATACTTTGGAATAATTTTAATGCGTTTTGCTCTTCCCACAAATAAATTGTGGCGTCATATCTGTCAGAGTTCTCTCTTAGTACATAGGTCAGCTGTTTTTCAATGTGAGGCAAAAATTTGTCTGAATAACTGATTATTCTCAGTATTTTACATCCAAAGTCTGCAAACCTGACAAACTTTTGTTCTTTTTCTTTTACATAATTATCAATTTTACTAAAATATTGATTTAGCTCAAGTTGGGTGGCATTATCTATTCTCATTCTTTTCTCCCGAAGTCATATTCTTTTGTTTTTAAATCTTTAATTAGCATCTCAATTAGTTTTGGATGCTTTTTTAACAGCTTTAGCGCAAAATATTTAGGTTTAAGTTTTATATAATCTGCCCATAAATTCGGATTTACCAGAACTTCTCCGATTTTAAGAGCTCTGCATTTATTTCTTAAATCTTCTAAATAGAATCTGTTAAACATAACCATATTGGAGTATTCTGTTGTTTCTTTTTCAAAGATAAAATTATTTTTTATATCTTCAGGTATAATATCCTTGGAAATTTTATCAATAAATTTAATGGCAAAATTTATTTGTATTTGAGAACCTGTAAGTTTTGCATCTTCATGAATTATTTTCCAATTGAAATCAGGTTTTTCAAGGAAAAATTTGCAGTCATACAGTGCAAATAATAGACCGGCTTTACTTGTTGCATTTCTTAGGTTTTTTGCCAAGTTTGTGAGTGTTATAAACATCAAATCTTCATAAGAAGGTACGAGTGCTTTTACTCCAAAAACATTTTGTTCTGTTGCTCTTTCAAACAAACCTTTTAAGAAATTTCTTTCTTTTCCTGTTTCCATATAAATGAATCTGTGAATATCAAGAATCCCGTTTTCTTTTCCTTTTTCGTGCAAGTCTATAGCATGAATATCAACTTTTGAGTACCAATATCCTAAATCTTCTGCTATTTTAGCAGCTTTAAAGAAGTCTTTTTCAGGAACAAGAATATCTATATCTCCCATTATTCTTGGAAATTCCGGGCGAAGATGTCTCATTGCACCGCCTTTTAGTATTACAGGCGTTATTCCGTTTTTGTTGAGCTCTCTGACGATTTTTACAAAATGTGCAATTATAGCCATATTTTTAAATTTTTGCATTTTAATTAAACCGTCAAGTCTTGGTCCTGTGTACGCATTGAATTCAAGTTCCGGATGCATCTTCATAAAATATGCAAGCAGCATGGTTTTACCCATAGGTCGGGCTTCTATATCCCATTCCTGTATAAGCTTATCAAGCGCTTCTTGTGTCGGGTTGCTTGAAAAAACAAGGTCTATAAGTTTACTGTCTCTTTCAGGCAAAATTTCATTATAAAAATTTTCTACAAGCGCGTCTGTTATTGTGATATCATTCCGCATATATCCTGTATTTTTTATTTCTTCAATCTCTTTTTTATATAATTCCTGCATTATTGCTCCCTAACTATCATAATAGGTATTATACCAAATAATAAATATTTTGCAGTGTGTATACTGATTTTCTTTACAATAATTGGTATATTAAATATGCGTTTGGAGTTTTCAACAGCCCAAATCTCTTTGTCTCTAAGTTCTGCGTGTTTTTCTCTTAAAAATTTAATTACCGAAAGTTTAGCGTTGTTTTTATCATATTTTAATTTTTCAACATGTTCTTTTGACTTTGTTTTAACTGTTGAATGAGGGTTTCTGAAATAATAATAATAAACATCAGGTACTGTTACAATCGCATTCGCGTAATAAACAGCCTTCATAGTGAACAGTTTATCCTCGCAAAAAACCCCTTCTTCCCAATTTATATTATTTTCAAGAAGCATAGTTCTTTTATAAATTTTATTTGTAGGGCAAGGATTTTTGTATTGTTTCGATATATCTATTTTATCCTGTAATAATGTTACAACAGTTTCATTTTCAAGATTTAATCGTTTTTTTGTCTTTCCCGAACCGATTCTGATGTTTGCCGCAAGAGCAATGTCTGAACCTGTTTTCGTCGCAGCATTATAAAGCTTTTCATAAAAATCTTCATCTACCCAATCATCAGAATCAACATATCCGATAAATTCACCGTTCGCGGATGACATTCCTAAATTGCGTGCCGCACCTTGCTTCAAATGATCTTGATGCAATAATTTAACTCTTGAATCATAGCTCGCAAATAAAGCTGTTATTTCTGCGGTATTGTCGGTTGAGCCGTCATTAACCACAATAATTTCAATTTCTTTAAGTGTTTGTTTGATTAAAGATAGAAGGCATTTTGAAATATATTTTTCTGTATTATAAGCAGGAATAATAACTGAAACTTTTGGAGAACCCTCATATTTAGGAGTTTCCAAACTTTCTATTTGCAGTTTTATATTTTTAATCTCTTCTGCTGATAACATCATTCTTAATACCTAAGTTTAATAATATCATAAACATTAAACAAATACTTAGACATGTGTCTATATTTTATTATAAAAAAATAATTTGTAAAGTTTAAATAATAAAGGCTTCTACCCAATGTTTGTAATATTAATATTACAGAAATATTTACATTATATGCAAAAATGCCTATATGGGTATTCGTAAATTAAAAAATAATATAGCTAAAAAGATTAAATCTCTTAGAAAAGAACATGGACTTTCTCAAGAAAGACTTGCAGAGTTTGTAAACATGTCCAGGGAGCACATTTCTTGCATAGAAAGAGGTAAAAATCTTGCAAGTGTTGAAACACTTTATGCTTTAGCAAAATATTTTAAAGTTAGCATAAAAGATTTTTTTGATGATTAATCTTAAGAGAGTGCGGAAAAATCCAAAAAATGACAAATTTTTGAGATTTTTCAAACTCGACTTAAGGTGTGTGATTTTACAATACACTTCCATGTTTGTAGTAAATTGCTTAACTTGGAAGAGAAGGATAAAAGGCTGTGTGCGGGATAGCACACAGCCTAACTTGAAACCGTTCCCCGGAGTTTGCGAGAAAAACAGAGTTTTTCCGCAAACTCTTAATGGAAATTAGTTTACTTCCGCAAGTTTTTCAAGTTTCAATTTTTGGTCATATTCTATTAAAAGATTAAGAAGTTCATCCAAATCACCGTCAATTACAGTCCAAACATTGAGATTTTGACCGATTCGGTGATCAGTCAATCTTCCCTGCGGGAAATTATATGTTCTTATTCTTTCACTTCTGTCGCCTGTACCTACTTGTGAACGTCTTAGGTCTGTGATTTCCTGCATCTGTTTTTGTACTTCCAAATCATATAATTTAGAACGTAATATTTGCATAGCACGTTCTTTGTTTTGGAGCTGTGAACGTTCTTCTGTGCAGAAAATCATAATGCCTGTAGGTTTATGGAATAATCGGGCAGCTGTTTCAACCTTATTAACGTTTTGCCCGCCAGCACCTCCGGAACGAGCTGTTGACATTTCAATATCCTCAGGACGAATTTCTATTTCAACATCGTCAACTTCAGGCATAACTGCGACTGTTGCTGTAGAAGTATGTACTCTTCCCTGTGATTCGGTTTCCGGAACTCTCTGTACACGGTGAACCCCTGATTCATATTTTAATCTTGAATAAACAGCATCACCTTTAATTGAAATAATAATTTCAGAGTATCCGCCTGCTTCGCATTCTGTTTTGGAAAGAATTTGTGTTTGCCATCCCATTTTATCTGCGTATTTAAGGTACATTCTTGCTAAATCACCGGCAAAAATATTGGCTTCATCTCCGCCTGCACCGCCTCTGATTTCAAGCATAATGTCTTTATCATCCATAGGATCTCTCGGCAGAAGCAGAACTTTCATCCTTTCTTCGTATTCAGGAAGCTTAGCTTCATTTTCTTCCATTTCTGCTTTTAAAAATGCTTTCATTTCTTCATCTTTTTCTTCATGAATCATTTGTTTAGCGTCTTCAATAGCATCAATGGCTTTTTTCCATTCATAATACAGATTTACGGTTTCTTCCATTGATTTTCTTTGCTTGGATAAATCTCTAAATCTGTTGTAATCCTGAATAACGGCAGGATCGGAAAGAGTTTCTCCCAGTTCAATATATTTTTTTTCTATTTGAATGATTTTATCTAGCATGTCTTTCATATTTGTGCACCTCTTTAAAATAAGTATAACAAAAAAATGATTTTTGTTTAAATACTATGCTTTTGGGAGTTTTATTTATGATATAATTAACAAAAAAAGAGGGTTGCAAAATGTTGAAATCAATTATATTAGCAGCAGGAAAAGGTACAAGGATGAAGTCTGAAACGCCAAAAGTGCTGCATGAAATTTTTAATAAAGCATTATTGGGATATGTAATAGAGGCTGTAAACAATACAAAATTGGCAGATGAAAATTTTATTATAGTAGGACATCAGGCTGAAAAAGTTACGGATTATGTAAATAAAAATTTTGAGAATGCAAAAACAATTTTACAATCTCCCCAGTTGGGTACAGGACATGCAGTAAGTATGGCGCTTCCTTATTTGGATAAATTTGACGGAGAAGTTATTATTCTATGCGGAGATACACCGCTTGTAACTTCCGAGACAATAAAAGAGTTTGTAGATTATCATAGAAAAAATAGTGCGGATGTTACGGTTATGAGTGCGTTATTTGATAATCCCGCAAATTACGGAAGAATCGTAAGAAACAGTGATAATACTTTAAACTCCATTGTTGAGGAAAAAGATGCATCAGAAGAAATTAAAAAAATAAACGAAATAAATGCAGGTATTTATTGTTTAAATTGGACAAAAGTAAAAACAGCGTTTGGGGAATTAAAGAGTGATAATGCTCAAGGTGAATATTATTTAACAGACATTATAAAATGGGCAGTGAGTAAGAGTTTAAAGGCTTGTGCTTATGTACTGAAAGATAATACGGAAATATACGGAATTAATTCAAAAGAAAATTTGGCTGTAGCTGCAAAAATTTTGAATCAAAAAGTTGTAAAAAAACATTTGGTAAACGGTGTTACAGTTATTGATCCCGATAATACTTGGATTAGTCCTGAAACTGAAATAGAAGCAGACACTATAATTTATCCGTTTACATATATTGAAGGCAAAAATAAAATAGGTAAAAATTGTAAAATAGGTCCTATGGCTCATATAAGAGGTGATGTAGTACTGGAAGATAATGTGAAAATCGGAAATTTTGTCGAGGTAAAAAAGACAACTATAAAATCACATACAAACGCTTGTCACCTGACATATTTGGGTGATAGTGAGATTGGCTCAAACGTAAATGTCGGTGCAGGTACAATTACTGCAAATTATAATCCTTTAACCAAAGAAAAAAGTAAAACTATTATAAAAGACAATGTTAAAATAGGTTCAAATTCGGTTATAGTAGCTCCGGTTACTATAGAGGAAGGTGCAAATATCGGAGCTTTAAGCGTTATTACAAAAAGCATTCCTCAATGGGCGCTTGCAATTACAAGAGCACCTTTAAAAGTTGTTGAAAATTGGGTTAAAAAGAAAGTTTAGCCGTCAATTTTATTTAATTCAAAATGATTATATAGGCTCGAATACAATTTAGCCGCGGCTTCTGCATTGCTCTTTTTGGAGTATGCAAGAAGGGCGTTCATTCCTTTAGAATTTATTGTTCCGTCGATAGAATCAGGATTTTCGCTGTCTTTACTTAACATGTCAGTTGCAAGTATCGTTGTGCTGTATTCAGGAATATCTATTTTGCCGTCTTTATTAATATCAATCGGATTAGCAGTCATTGTATTTTTATCTAAAATATATTTGTCTTCAAATTCATTTACGGACATTTCAGGCTGTCCCATTTCTTCAATAGCTGCGCCAAACAAGGCTTTTTTGTTGATAGTTCCCTTTGTTACATTAGGCATGTATCTGTATTCATATTGTAACGGCGGAAGTGATTCCAAATAGGCATCGTTATCTTTAATAAATTTATCTATTAGTTTTTTATTAGTTTCATCGGCATCTTTTCCCGGTGCAAAATCAAGAATCGGTGCTCCCGTTGTATTATCGTTTAATACAGGTGAAATAGCAAGTGTTTTGTGGTTGCTGGCTGCATTAAGTCCGTATTTTATAGATTCATCCCCATTTAATTTATCATAAGGACCTGTTTTTCCGTTAACTTCAAATGTCATATCATACCTCCACACAATACGAGTATACATAATATAAAACAACGAAATTAAAATAATTGCCTTATTGTGTCGAAATGTAAAGTTAAAAATTTAAACTGCTGAAAGTTTAGATTTTAGGTTCTCTGCGGAGTCCTCATACCCTGCTCTTCCCATAAGAGCGTACGTATAATTCTTAGCCTGTTCAACTCCCGGTTGGTCAAATGCGTTTATATTGTAAAGCTCACCTGCTATTGCAGTCTGAATTTCCAACATATACAAAAGCTGAGCAATATTATATTCATCAATTTTATCAAGTGTTATTGTCATTGTAGGTCTTGAATAATCAGCAAGGGCTACTCTTGTAGAATCAGCTTCCGCATTTAATAAATCATTAATAGTTTTTCCGCCTAAATATCCGATTCCTGTATATTCAAAAATTTTAGGAATTTCTAATGTTTTTTCAAATTCATTAACTCTTATAAAAGTTATCAATTTGTTGTTAGGTCCTTCGTTATACAACTGTATTTGTGAATGTTGATCCGTTGCGCCAAGCGCTTTTACGGGAGTAGGTCCTACATTAACTTTTTCTCCGTTTCTGTTAAATTCTTTTCCCAAAGACTCTGCCCAAAGTTGCGCAAACCAATCGGAAACATATTTTAATTTGCTTGAATAAGGCATCATAACGGCAATATTTTTGCCTTTTTTCGTATCCATAAGATAGTGAATTAAAGCTCCTTGTGCAGCAATATTTTCAAAGATATCAGTATTTTTTAAAGCTAAATCCATGTCTTTGATGCCATTTATAATCATACTGATATCAAGTCCGACAAGTGCAAACGGAAGCAAACCCACTGCAGAAAATACAGAATATCTTCCGCCTACATCGTCCGGAATAACAAATGTCTTATAACCTTCCTGATCGGCAAGCTGTCTTAGTACTCCGACTCTTTGGTCTGTAGTGACAACTACATTTTTTCTGTAATCATCGCCCAATTCTTTTTCAAGAAGGTCTTTGATTATCATATATTGTGACATAGTTTCTGCTGTTGAACCGGATTTTGTAATTACGTTAACAAGTGTCTTTTTCAAATCTATTACTTGAAGTAACCCATCCATTACATCAGGATCTATATTGTCCAAGAAAAATATTCTCGGGTATCCGTTTCTTTGTTCTTTAGTAAGTAAATTCCAATAAGGCTTCAATAAAGCTTCTGTCACAGCTAATCCGCCAAGAGCAGAACCACCGATTCCTAAGACAAGAATATTATCAAACCTTCCTTCAACCATTGATGCAAATTCTTTTACATACCAAACGGTTTCTTCGCTGTAACCCAGATTCATCCATCTTAACCATTGACCGGGTTTGTCTTTTTTTTGATTAAGCTCGGTAATTATATTTTTAATTTGTTCTCTGTATTCCAAGAACATGCTTTCTAATTCTATACCATGCTCATTTCCGATAACAAGAGAACTAACATTCTTACAATTTAATCTAATCATATATCCGCCGTTTTTAGAATAAATACTACCTTATAGATTAATTGTACTAAAAACAATTATTTTTTCAATAATCATGCCTTTTCTAAATTCTAACTTTAGTTATAGAAAGTTCTAACTAATTCAGAATTTATTTTCAAATGAATAAAAATTAATATGTTAGTGTAAAAGAAAAATAAACCCCATAAAGCATGCTAAGCGTATTTTAAGCCTGCGGGCTTAAAGTTACGCCTGCATAATTTGAAATGAAAATTTAATAATAAATATTCAAGGAAGAACGAAGAAAGAAAAGGAGATTAAATTATGGCTTCACTTACAATCAACACGAACTTGGCGTCATTAACGGCGCAAAGAAACTTGTCACTTGCAACCAGCGGTATGAATACTGCTATGGAAAGATTGACAACAGGTTACAGAATCAATTCAGGTAAAGATGACGCTGCGGGTTCAGCAGTATCAACTTTAATGGAAGCTCAAATTTCAGGTTATGATGTGGCAGAATCAAACGCATCAATGGGCTTGTCTTTATTAGATACGGCTGAAGGTGTTCTTGATATCGTAGGCGATTACTTACAGCGTATCAGAGACTTGACGGAACAAGCTGCCAACGGTACTTATGGTACTCAATCAATGAGAGCTATAAGAACAGAAGTTGAGCAAAGAATGTTAGAAATCAACAGACTTTGTGAAGTTATCGATTTTAACGGTATTAAATTACTTGATGGTACAAGCATAGCAGTTACTTCAGAAACAGGTATTAATTTACAAGTAAGTAACAATGCAGGTGCATCAAACGTTATTAATTTGAAATATACTCTGTTTGAGTCAGCTAAATGTACAGCTTTAATAGTTACAAAGAACGGACATTCAAGTCAATCAGAGAACACTTGGTATCAAAGAACAGACGGTCAAAAAACCAGTGCATTGCAAGCTCGTATAACAAATTCCGAAGTAGAAGGATTTGATTATAGAGGTAAGTATGCTGATATAAATGCTTCAAATTATGCAGACGGAAAATTATCTTGTATTACTGCAATATGTGATGCGGTATACACAGATGACAATACGGCACGTGAATTCTTATCATTTATTGATGATGCAATAGAAAATGTATCAGAAAGAACATCTCTGATAGGTGCTTACATGAACCGTGTTGAATCTGCTGTTGATGCGATAAGTGTACAGAAAGAAAACATTGTATCAGCAAATTCATCAATAAAGGATGCAGATGTTGCAACTGAAGCTTCTAACTATATTAAGTATCAAATATTACAGCAATCATCAGCAACTTTGTTATCAACGGCAAACCAACAGCCAAGCATAGCTCTGAACCTTGTATAAAAATAATCGGCAAGAAGTTTAGATATATTGTAAATGAAGCCCCCGCGAGAGCGGGGCTTCATTTATTTTTTACATTAATTCATACATTATAACGGAAGCTGAAACGCTTAAGTTTAAAGATTCAACATTCTCATTCATTTCTATTGTAATATTTTTTGTCGCAAAATTCTTCAATTCATCGCTCAGCCCTTCGGCTTCCGAACCAAACATTATCAGGACTTTTTCTTTTGGTTTATATTTTTTTAGAGGAATAACATTTTCCCCTTTTGGTAAGGTTGCGGCTCTTTCATAATCTTTAAAAATACTTAAATCTTTTATCTTAAATACAGGAATTTTCCATAGGTTTCCAACTGCCGAACGAACAGTTTTGGGGTTATATAAATCTACAGTATCTCCGTAAAGTACCACCGCATCAATGTTAAACGCTGCTGCGGAGCGTAAAATCGTTCCCAAATTACCCGCATCTTTTATTCCTTCAAGGAGTATAACTTTTTTGTATTTATCCGACCATACAGGTTTCAATTGTTTTGCAACTGCAACGGCTTTTGGCGGAGTTTTGGCATCTGTTATTTTTGATATAACAGGCTCTGTTACTTCAATTATTAATTCATTTTTAACTTGATTAAGAATACTGCTGACAAATGACTCTTGGATAAAAATTCTTTCAATTTCAACATTTGCATCAATGGCTTCTTCAATGCCTTTCACCCCTTCTATAAGAAATAAACCTGTTTCTGTTCTATATTTACCTCTTAGAAGTTTTGCGGTTTCTTTTATTAAATCATTGTTAACAGAAGTTATTTTCATAAAATTTCAAATTCCTTAAGCCATTCTTTTTCTTGTTCATTTAACAGGTTATAATCAATTAATTTACCTTCGTATCCCATTTTAACAAAAGAACAAATTTTTCCGTTTTTCATATAGCATGAATTTTCTAATCTTACGCCAAAATATTCAGGATTATATAGTCCCGGTTCAATTGTAAATGTCATATTGTCGACAATTTTTGTTTTTGCAATCTCGGATTTGTTAAGTGCAGGCGGTGCTTCATGAACATTTATTCCGATTCCGTGACCTAATCCGTGAGAGAATGTAAATCCTTCAATTTCCCCGTCAAGTATGTTATGAGCTAATGTATCAATCTCAAAACCTGTTGGATAATTGCTTTTATAGCAATTTAAAAACGCTTTTAGTACAGTTGTATAAACCTGCTTTTGAAGTTCGGAAGGCTCTCCTTTTACAAAGACTCTTGTTATATCGGTCGCGAGTCCGCTTTCATAGTATGCGCCGCAATCAATTAAAACTAAATCTCCGTTTTTTAATATTGTATTTTTGTCATTCTTTGCATAATGGGCAAGTGCTGAGTGCTCGTTTATTGCAACAATTGAATTAAAACTAAGTGATTTTGCTCCGTATCTTATGAATTCTTTTCTTAGTCGTTCGGAAATATCGTATTCCGACAGATTATCATTATTTTCAATATAATTGCGAATTGCTTTTACGGCTCTGTCTGTATTTGTAAAAGCCTCTTTGTATGCATCAATTTCTTTGTCTGTTTTTACTGATTTCATTCGCTTGATTTGCGAAGGCAAATTAATAGGATTCTTAATAAGCGCATAATCAAGTGCATTAATTGAATTTTTATCGACAGCAAGTTCACCTTCATATTTTTGCAAAAATAATAGACACGAATCATCGTTTACGAACAATTCTCCGCTTCCGTCCGTGTCGAGGAACAACTTTGCCCATATTTTTGAAGAACAATCTTTTGAGAAATCTCTTAGTCCTGTGAGATAAGAAACTTCCTCAAGATTAGTTACCAAAGTCGGCGTGGAAGGTTTGTAATCTATTCCGTCAAAAGCTTTTACGGGCTTATTTGTATGAGGCTCCGTGTAATCATTAACGGGATCATCAAGTAATAACTTTATTGAATAACCGGCAAATCCTTCAAGTCTGGATTGCGAAACTTTTTTTGCAACAATCCCTAGTGTTTTATCAGGCTCAAGAAGTTTTCGTATTTCTTCATCCTGACTTTGTCCCAATTGAAGTTTTACTACGGTAATTCCGTCTTTAACTTCATTATCCGCCTGCGTATGATATCTGCCGTCAACAAAAAGATAAATATTATCTTCTGTTATAAGAGCATCACCGGTTGAGCCTGAAAACCCCGTTAGGGTATATCTTGCATTTTCTTTCAAGTCAGGATATTCCACCAAATATTTGTTGGTGGAATTAACTAAAAGATAATCGATTTCAAGTTCTTTAAGAAAATTCTTATTATCCATTGTTTGCAAAACTTGCTCTCTTAAACAACGATTACTACTACTATTATTTACCCCTAATCCTCGTCTATCCCTGTACATTTAATCAAATGCCAGCCAAATTGAGTTTCTACAGGTTGAGAAATTTCCCCTTCTTTAAGTGCAAATGCTGCATCTTCAAACGGCTTAACCATCATGCCTTTGCCGAACCAGCGAAGATCTCCTCCGTCACGTCCTGAAGGACATTTTGAATATTCTTTTGCTAAATTTTCAAAAGAAACTCCGTTTTCAATATCTAAAAGTAAGTTTTCCGCTTGTTCTTTTGTATCAACCAAAATATGACTTGCTCTAATCTTCATAACAATACTCCTTTTTCAATACACAACTATTTTAACATAAATACTTCCTTGAAATAAATGTAAAAAATATTTAACAAATTGTCAATTTTTGTGAAGATAAAAAATAACGTTAATAAAAAGGAACAAAGATTTCATAAATAATCCTTGTTCCTTTTTTATTTGCAAAAAAAAGCCTGACAGATGTCAGGCATAAATATCAACCAACAATTTCTTTTACTTCGGCTTGAAGGTTTTTGGAATCAACCTTTATTCCCGGTCCCATTGTTGTTGTCAAATAAACTGACTTAACATAAGTACCTTTAGCTGATGAAGGTTTTGCTCTCAAAACCGCATCTGCCAATGTGCCGAAGTTCTTAACTAAATCTTCGTTGCTGAATTGAATTTTACCGATAGGGCAGTGAATCATACCCTGTTTGTCGGCTCTGAATTCAACTTTACCGGCTTTAGCATCTTTAACTGCCTTAGCTATATCAAGGGTAACTGTTCCTGTTTTAGGGTTTGGCATCAAGCCTTTAGGACCTAAAACACGACCTAACTTACCTAACATACCCATACAGTCAGGTGTTGCAATCAATGTATCAAATTCAAACCAACCGCCTGCGATTTTATCAATAATATCTTCCGTTCCGTAAAAATCTGCGCCAGCATCTTTTGCTTCATTAACCTTAGGACCTTTTGCAATAACGCAAACTCTTACTTCCTTACCTAAACCGGCTGGAAGCACAACTGTTGAACGAATCTGTTGATCGGCGTGTTTAACTTCAATACCTAATCTCATGTGGCATTCAACTGTTTCATTGAATTTTGATACTTCTTTTGAAATTTCCTGAAGCTTTGTTAATGCTTCACGACCGCTTACAGGTTGTTCGTATCCTGCAAGGAGTTCGTTTATTTTCTTTTGTTTTTTTGTTTCTTTAGACATTTTTCTTTTCTCCTTTTGTGGTGATAACGGGGTTTTCCCCTTCCACGACTTGTACCTTTTAGTTGCTTAGCTATCGAGCTATTTGGCTACTAATCTTCCTTAACTGTTACACCCATTGCTCTGCAAGAACCTGCAATCATTTTAACAGCAGAGTCCATCGTTGTTGCATTCAAATCGTTCATTTTGATTTTAGCGATTTCTTCTAATTGAGCTCTTGTGATTTCTGCAACTTTAGTTTTGTTAGGAACAGCTGAACCTTTAGGTATATTCAAAGCTTTCTTAATCAAAACAGGTGCCGGAGGTGATTTGATAACAAAAGTGAAACTTCTGTCTTCGTACACATCAATAATAACAGGAATAATGTAACCTGCTTGTGATTCAGTTTTAGCATTAAATTGCTTACAAAAATCCATAATGTTTACACCGTGCTGACCCAATGCCGGACCAACCGGAGGTGAAGGATTTGCTTTTCCTGCTTCAATCTGAAGCTTAATTTTTCCTACTACTTTTTTTGCCATTTTTTTCTCCTTTTGTGGTACTTGCGGGGCTTTTAAGTCCCTTCCACGTTTTTGTACTTGCGGTACGCCTGAACGCACCCTACTTTATTTTACTATTTATTATAGTTTATTAATCTGTTTATATTCCAATTCTACCGGAGTTTCACGACCGAAGATTGAAACATTTGCTCGAAGCTTAGATTTATCAGGATAAACTTCAATAATGTCTGCAATAAAGTCTGCAAACGGACCTGAAACAATTCTGA
>CADCOS010000041.1 GCA_902803165.1 uncultured bacterium
AAATGTCTAATCCTTCATACTTTTTTGCTGTATTCTTAATTTCATCTGCAATATCAGTTACAACAGGCACTCTCGTTTTACTTACACCCCCTTCTAACTGATACTCGGACGGCTCCCATTTTTCTTCCTCATCTTCTGTATTTAAATTATCTGCTACCTCTATTGCGCTTAATTTGTATAACGGAGACTCCGGCGCAAATGAGTCTGTCGGCTCTGTTTGCGGATAACTTCTCTCTTTCATCGGAGTTAACACACTTTGCCAAAATCCCCCATCTTCTATTCCGTCTTCGTTTATATACGGCTCTATCCATTCCGTATTTGGTGATTGCTCCAATTCTTCCAATGTCGGTATTCCTATTTCATCGTCTTGCGCTAATATATCTTCTTCTATATCAAATAAGTTGCCTAACTGCATTTTTAACAAATCTTCTTCCGAATATATTCTGTTTTTTCTGTTTTTTCTGTTCATATAATTCCTAAAACGCATTATTTCCCTGCCTTTCTTTTTTGATTCTTTAATCGCTCTATTATTTCTTGTATACCTGTTTTTCCGTTTCCGAATTTATCCAGCACTTTATTTAATATTCCGTACAGTTGTTCTTCATTATTTATTTTCCTCTTCCCTGCCTCTATCATCATTTCTATCGGATTTATTCCTTCCTGCTGTGGCATTTGCGGTATCATCCCGCCGTCATTTACCATGTTTAAACCGTTTGACGCCAAAAATCTTTCCGGATTATCAACTCCTTTTTGCTCAAAGTACCAAAGGAATATTTCTTCCAGATTCAGAGGTATTTGCTGTGCAAAATGTTCAACTGCTGTCACAAGCATATCCGCTTGTTCTGACTTTATCGCCGTATTATTGGAATCAGAATATGTATATTTATACTCTGCTTGACGAACTTCATCATCCACTTCTATTGTTTCCGGCATATTGTCTTTATTAATATATATTTGCTCAACTCCGCTTTTAAAATCAGAACACAGCTTGGCTACTTTTTCCACACACGGCAAAATATAATCCTGATTAATTGTATCCACAAGCATTGCTAATCTTGTCATCTGACCTTGCGATTTTGTATTAATTTCGGTTGCGGTCTTTGCTCCCGTTGCCTCTACAGCTCCTATCATATTCGGAAATATTCCCGAAACCTCAGCCATTAAATCGTTTAAGAAAGATATATCCTGTAAAAAGACTGTCGGATTAAATTGAAGCTGTTGGAATGCAGCGTTTGGCGTTAAATTATCACCGTATTCAATAATTTTTCCCGGATATAAGTCTATTTCATCCGCATCAAAAAATCCTTCCGGAGCCAAAAGCGGCGGATTTTCATTAAGCGATTGCAGATTACATGTGCGGTTCAGTAAATCTTCCTGCAAATGTGCAAGAGAAAGCACACAGTACAACGGACTGATTCCTCGTTTTGTTTCTGGATCTTTTACAAACGCTCCGTAGCTGAACGGATTAATTATACTTTCATTCTTAACAAATTCGACCAAGAATTTTCTTCCAACGATAACCGCATGCCAGTTTTTAAGCAAGGTACCGTCAGGTAATTTTAAATCGCCCCAATGCTCAAGAACTTCTACAGTAGAGCCGTTAATAATATTTTCCGAATCAGCAAAATCGTTTGAGCGTGTGTTTTTTGATTTTTCAAACATTTCGGAAATCTCACGTTTTTCTTCTTCAGATAACGTATAATACTGATTGTTCAAAATTTCGCTTAAAGTTTTATAAGTTCTGTATATTTTAGGACAAGAATCCCAATTTTCGGCTTGAGAAGAATCAAAAACCAAATCGGCAGGATTTACCGAATAAACATATGGGTTGTCATAAATTTTCTTTGAATCAACCCAATAGTTTTTACCTTCTTTAATTGCTTCAAGTATTTTAGGCAATTTTGCCACATCATGCGAGAAAAGATTTTCAAAAAATGAAACCGGACGTCTGTATTCCTGATAACGTTTTTCCCAAGAAGTAAATGAAATCAATTCCCCGTAAATTAGCGCATTATCTATAACTTTATCGCAAGTTTTTTGATAATCCATTTTTTCAAAAATATCAACCAGCATTGCTTTTTGCTTATTGGAATTATTATCGGAATCTCTGTTTTCACCCGAAACATCAAACATGCTGTTTACATTTGCATAAGTATTTCTCCAAATAAAAGCTTTCAATGTTTGGTAAAACATGTATGTTTTACACATTTTGACTTTGGTTTTCCAACGTTTTGTTTTATCGGTTATTGATTTGAAATCATTTTTGAAAAATATTTCGTTTGTTAAATCCGATGCCATTTTTAAATTGCTGCTGCGTTCGGAATTTAATTCCGCAAATTTTGAAGAAATATTTTTTACAAGATTTTCTTTGTCAGCCTTTGACAACGATTTAACCTCATCACTTTTTTCAATAATGTAATCAAAAGACATAATAAAATTCCTTTCCGGCCAAAAGCCTTTATTTTAAGTAATATTTTTCTCTGTAAATGTAACTAAAAAAAAACGGAGGGCATTTGATTGATAAGTAGTGTGTAATCGAGAGAAAGGTGAATAATTAAGCCCTCCGCAGAAATTAGACTAATTTTATAAATTCTTTGTTACCGTAAAAATCACACGCATACTGTTTAACCCTCTCTTTACCGTTAATTTTTACGCTTTTGTTTATACCGTATCTCCAACCGTAAGGTTTTGATTTGAATTTTCTGTAATTACATTCTTTCATGGAGTACACAATCTCATCTTTGTACTTCATGACAAGCTCGTTTGCCTTTATCCCTGAATATTTAACCCTTTCAATAATTCCGTCAAACCTTTGACAGTATAATTCCGCAACAGGTTTCCCGCATTGAGGACAAAATCCTATTGATAATTTTCTGTATGTATAAAGTTCCGTTTCCGCAAGATAATAAATATCATCCGCTTTAAACTCACAGCAATGACGCATAAAGCCTAAAATCCTCTCTATTCAACATAAAACATACTTACAATGCGCCTATATTCAATAAAATAGGCAATATTATCCCCTCGTACCTTGGGGTTGACTTCTCCTACGCAGTTTCGAATGAACTTTGTTTTGAAATCGGGTACATTTTCATAATACAACATTTTAAAAATTTTGCTAATGTTTGTAACAACTTTTTTACATCTAAACCCAACTTCTTGTATTTATGACTATTAGAAGGTAAAATTGAAGCTGAAAGAGAGGTATATATAATGAAAGCTGTCGTTTTTGATAACGGATTAAAACTTGATACAAATTATCCAAAACCCGTACCGCAAAAGGGAGAAGCACTAATAAAAGTTGTTATGGCGGGAATTTGTAACACTGATTACGAAATTACAAAAGGCTACATGGGTTATAAAGGAATCTTGGGACACGAATTTGTGGGAGTTGTTGAAGAAATTAATGGCGAAGACAAATCCTTATTAGGGAAACGCGTTGTTGCCGAAATCAGCTATGGCTGCGACAAGGACGACTGCGAATGGTGTGCGCAAAAAAATTATCGTCATTGTCCTGAAAGACACACTCTCGGCATTTGGAAAAAGGACGGATGTTTTGCCGAATATATGACAATGCCTTTAAATGTATTGTTTGAAGTTCCTGATAATGTTACAAACGAACAAGCCGTTTTTGTAGAACCGCTTGCTGCCGCTTGTGAAATATCCGAACAGCTTCATATTGAACCTATGAAAAGAGTTCTCGTATTGGGTGACGGCAAACTCGGTTTGACAACAGCGTTAACTTTACATGCCCAAAACTTGGATGTGATTTTGGTGGGAAAACATCAAAATAAACTTGAGATAGCTTCAAAACAAGGAGTAAAAACAGAACTTCTGGAAAACTTTAAAATCGAAAAAAAATATGATGTTGTGGTTGAAGCAACAGGAACAGCTTCAGGATTTGAAACATCTATGGCATTAACAAAACCAAGAGGAGTCTTAGTCCTAAAAAGTACCGTTGCAACCGGAAAAGAACTAAACCTTGCGCCGATAGTTATTGACGAAATAACGGTATTAGGTTCAAGATGCGGACAATTTCCTCCTGCATTAAGGCTTTTACGAAATAACAGAATTGATTTTACACCTTTTATATCCGGTGTATACTCAATAGATAATGCTATTGAGGCATTTGAGGCTAACAAACAAAAAGATACAATAAAAATTTTAATTCGTATGTAAATTATAAAAAGAAAAAGCGGGTGCGGTCTGACAAGTCAGACCGCACCCCTGCTTATTTTATGCACTAATTTATACAATATAATTCTTTACAGCCGTAACTTTGGCGCAATTATCCAAGTATTCAATCGTTGAAAGTTTTTCCTTGTAAAGATATTTTATAAAATTAAGATAAGAAATATCAATTGAACTAAGCAGTATATTTATTTCAAACCCTTCTGAACAGAACGGTTCATAATCATATACAACATAACTGTTGTACTTGCTTTTCCACTCTTTTCTCTCAACACGGCAATTGTTTTCTTCTGCAATATCTTCAACCCAATCAACGATATTTTTATCAACATTTTTAATTTCTAAATATTTATTCTGAATTTTTCCCATAACAAAATCTCCATACGAAAATTGTAAAGTGATAATGTATCGGATAAATCACCATTTTGTCTAATTAACGGGGTAAATCTATTCAGCTAAATTTTTGGAATTGATATTAAGTTATCTGAATATATTTTTTAGATAATTTTCGGCAGTTTGTGACTTTGTATAATGATTAGCTGTTTCAGCCGCTTTATCAAGAATTGCATTTTTGTCATTGAGATTAATTATTCTTATTAACGTTTCTTTTAGTTCTTCCGGATTTGTTAAAAACCCGTTTTCGCTATCTTTTATTATTCCGTCTATTCCGTCATTTTTGGTACATACGGTTATGCACCCCGACGCCATAGCTTCAAGATAAACCATTCCAAAAGTTTCTTTTACTGAAGGCAACACAAATATATCAGATTCTCTCATTTTTTCTAAAACTTTTTCGTGAGAAATTTGTCCCGTAAATATCGGTTTATCAGACAATTTGCGTAATATCTTATCTTCTTTTCCGCTTCCGATTACGGTTAATTCAATACCGTCAATTTCATCACAAGTTTTTATTACTTTATCAATATTTTTATTTTTTATAAAACGTCCGCAAGTTAAGACCTTTATTTTTTCTTTTTGCTCCCATTTCCGTTTAATTATGTATTCGTCATCAATTCCCGACGGCGCTGCAAATGTTTTATCTTCATATTGCGGATATAAGTTCAAAAACTTATTTTTTAACACATAAGAGCGGCAAGCAATACAATCCGCACTTTTATATGCTTTTTCAAGTTCTGATTTAAAATAAATTCCATAAATCGGATTAGTTAAAACTTCTATGTCCGAATTATGAACTGCAGCGCAAAATTTTATATTTTTTTTGAAATTATTTATAAATTTTCTTGCAAAAATCAACCCGCTTGGCATGTGTGAAATAATAATATCAGGCTCAAAATCAGTCTTAATTTTGTTTTTTATATTACCTAAAAAAGGAAACCAATAATTAATATTTTCAACATTTCCGTACATACCTGATTTATAATACGGCTTTTTCCTGATAAAAGAGTTTAATATAAAATTCGGTTTTATAACTTTTACTTCGTGTCCTTGTTTTTGCCACTCCAGTACAAAATTATAAATAGTCTTCGGGGTGTATATTTCATCTTCAATGATAGGATATAAATCAGTAATAACAAGAATTTTCATTAAATATCTCCGTATTTATTTTTTTCAAAACAAAGAATATTAATTAATGAAAAAATCATAACAACAATCAACAAAACAACCGCTAAGGCAGAAGCGTATCCCAAATCGAGATTTTCAAACGCACGCTCGTATATGTAATAAACAATAGTTTTTGAAGAATCTAAAGGCCCGCCTTTTGTCATAACATAAATTTCTGCAAAAACCTTCATTGCCGAAATTGTACTTATTGTTGAAACCAGCGCAATCGTCGGCATAATATGCGGAACTGTTACTGTTAAATGTTTTTTTATAAATCCTGCACCGTCTATATCACAAGCTTCATACAAATCTTGAGGAACACTCATGAGCGATGCAAGATATATCATCATATAGTAACCTATGCCCTTCCAAATCGTTACAACAGCAACCGAAAACAACGCCCAATTAGTATCCGTCAGCCAGCCTATGGGAGATATATTAAATAATGATAAAAGATAGTTCAAAATTCCTTCACCGGCATAAATCCACTTAAAAGCAATAGCAGCGACAACAATTGAAACAATTACGGGAAAATAAATCAATATCTTATAAAGAGTTATTCCTCTTATTTTTTGGTTAATTAATATCGCTACAAACAGAGGGAATGTCACCAAAAATGGAACCGCTATTACAAGATACAAAAATGTATTAAACATAACTTTGTAAAAAACAGGCTCACGAAAAAGCTTAATATAATTATCAATTCCATTAAACGAAGGGGTATAAAGAGAATTTGAGTAATCAAAAAAACTCAACCCGATTGTTTGAAAAAACGGTATAAAGAAAAACACGATAAGCACTGCGGCAGCAGGCAATAAAAACAGATAAGGTGTGTATTTTTTATAATAATTCAAAACCGTCATTCTCCCTAAACACACAATAATCATACCACAAGAGGCGAGTTTATCCAAAGCATAAAAAAAAGACCTTGAGTTAAATAACCAAGGCCTGTCCGTTTAAATAAGAAGAGAGAGCTTTATATATATATAAAAAATTCAACAAAAAATTTTTTGCTAATTTAAAAACAAAAAGTTAACAAAAATTTACAATTTTTATAAATTATTTTTAAGTATTTTTTAAGCATACTCTTTCCTGTTACACCGAAATATATATTTCGGTGTAAATTGTTTTTTCCCTTGCCCCTATGGGCACTACTGTCCATGATAATTTAAATGTCATGCTGAACTTGTTTCAGCATCTTACCAATATGGCATATTTACTACATTCCGGT
>CADCOS010000042.1 GCA_902803165.1 uncultured bacterium
TAATGCGGATAATTTATCCGGTTATGAATATAATGCAGATGGCTATAAAGGTTTAGTTAAAGATTCTCACGGGAATATAGTAATTAACGGTAAAATTCTTGCAAGAGAAGAAGTAAATCTTTACGGTGATAATATAAAGATTCAAGGCAATTCGGACAATAAAGCCGGTATAATCGCAGGGTGGAATGACAGTAATACAAAATTTGATAATATAGATTCGGCAAAAATTGTATTTAATAACCTTGTTTCAAATAACATAGCCGACACATCTCATTTTGCCTTAGAAAACGGTAAAATTAAAATAGTCTCCGGATTTAAAGATTATAAAGGTGAAGGAGACGACAGAGAGCCGGACGGTTTTTCTCGCAATGCGCAAGTAAATATAGAAAATGCAAATATCGGTGCAAATAATGTTGAAATAAAGGCAAATACAATAAGGGATGCTTATGTTCTTGCCAATTCAGATGAAGCGATATCATCTAAAATTGATATTAAAGATTCCGATATAGCAGGTGCAAACATTGATATTTTGGCGAATTCTGAAGATATATACAGCAGAAACGTAAATGCAACCCTTCCTACGATTTTTTTGTTGTTGTTTGACGGGGATGCAAAATGGGGTGATTTTTTCCAGAATGGAACGTATGAGGGCTTTGAGGGAGTAAGAACAAGTGCAATTGTAAATGTTATACATTCTAATTTAAAATCAACAGGCGATTTATCAATTAAAACAAATGCATCATCAGAAACCAAAATATCTTCCGATTATGTTTCTAAATATATTCCTGCAATATTTTATGGTTTTGGTACAAAAACAGAATCAAAGATAAATATATCAAATGAATCAAACTTATTAGCCGACAATGATGTCGTTTTGAATGCTATTTCAAAAAATGTACTAAATGCAAACGTTTCAAATGATACTCCTATAGGAATTAATATAAAAACGACCGATTTCATAGATCTCGGACTTATGAAAAATACAGCCATCGCCGATACCAAAATTACAGTCGACAATTCAAAAGTCATTGCTAATAATGATGTATCAGCTCAGGCAATTGCCTATAATGAAATGGATAGCAGGCTTATTTTAAAAACCCGTATCGGACAAAATGATTTTGCAAGTCAGAATGTAGGCGGTTCTTCCGTTTCGATGGGTGCAATATTTAATGCTACCGATATAAAAAGTTCTGTTGAAATAAAAAATAAAAGTGAAGTTAAAGCGGATAACGACGTAACCTTAAATGCATATAATATTAATGAAGTTAACAATTGGGTTGTTTCGGACATTTTAGATAATACAAATTATAATGCAGAATGGCAAGATGGTAACGGGTATTTTGCAAAAATAGCTGAAGGTATTGATAAATTTAATAAAATATATGACCATCTCTCAAGTGTCACTCTCAAAGATATTTACGGAAAGCTCTCTCAAAAGGGAAGAAATATACAAGGATTATTGGATCCGCAAAATCAACATAATGTTTTAGAAACTGCAAATTTTGAAGCCGGTTTCGGCGGAGTTTGGAATGAAGGTAAAACAGCAAATAATGTAACCATAGACAATTCAACAATCAATGCGAAAAACATTAATATTAAAGCGCATACCGTAGATATGACATACAATGAAGCGGATGCATCCGCGGAAGAAGCTGCAAAATGGGGCGGGGCGCTATCTCTTATTGTAAATAACCAGACAAATGACAATAAAGTTGATATACTAAACTCATCGAAATTAAATGCGAGTAATGATATTAAAGTTGATTCAATAGTTGAACTTCCGGCTCAGCAGGGAACATTTGGTATTTCAAACAAGTGGTTCACTCTTGGTGTTAATTTTAATCTCGGAGCAGATGATGAGTGGGGCTGGGATTTTCATGATCCGACGGCAGATAATGTAAGCTCAAAAATCGTACCTGAAGGCGGAATATTTGGTTTTTATAATAACTTTGCCGCTTCAGCCGGCGGTGGCGGTGATGATGGTAAAGCAGGAGTATCTGCTGCTATTATTGTATCCGAAATAAATAACAATTCGGATATAAATGTAACAAATTCAACTGTTGGTAATGTTATAGAAAAAAATAATCCGAATGCTTTTGCAAATACAAAGAATGTCACAATGAATTCTGTTGTATCGACCTCTGTTCATGATGCGGTTGATTTTATTACATACGATAAAATTACGAATGAGCTTAAAGGTCTTTTAAAAAAGGAATTCAATAAGTGGAATGCTTCATCTGATATTGCTGCAGGCGGAGCTGTTCTTGTTCAGAATTTCACAAACAATGCGAGAATAACCGTTGATAATTCAACCGTTAATGCTGTTGAAGGGAATGCAGCATTAAATTCCGCAGCGGAACAGGGTTATCTAAGTTTGGTTACACCGGGCGGGAAAGCAAAAACTATCGGCGTAACAGGTGCGGTTAATGTTCAAAATATTCACGGTACAACAAGTTCTACGATTAAAAACAATTCAAAAATAAATGCAAAAAATATTACTATAGATTCCGGTAAAGCCAATGTTCAATTTACAAAGAAAGGTGCTGACCTTGCCGCAACCGGAGTTGAATTTTTAGATGATAACGATAATGTCAAGTTAGCAGATAAAAGAGACGTCAAAGATCATATTACGGCAATTGCATTGAACGGTTCCTTTACGCTTCAATCAGATACAGGTGAAGGTAATGCATCATCAGGTGCCGCTATCGGTGCAACAGTTATTGCTCAGGTAATTGATACTATTGTCAAATCTCAGGTTGATAATTCAACATTAACTGCATCAAATAATATCAATGTAAAATCAGAATCCAAAATAAAAAATGCTTTTCTGACTTTAGCAGGTGCTTTTGCAGGCGGCATATCACCTGATCGTAATGCGCAAAATAATGCAAATCAAGGCGGTCAAGGTGCAAATCAAGGCGCTCAAGAAATGCAAAATGTCGGAAACTGGATGGGCGTAATGAATGACGCAAATCCGGATCAAGAAGATGTAGCGAATTTAAATAATCGATTCAATCAAAATAATCCTAATCAACAGGGTGTAAATCATGCTCAAGGTCGGGCAGGTGAAGCTAATCAAATGGCAGACGGAGTTGCTAATCCTCAAGGAGCTGCAAGTAATTTCTCATTAGCTTTAGCATGTTCCGTTAATGTTGTTAATAATAAATCTATTGTAGAATCCGAAATTATAAATTCAACGCTAAATGTCGGAAATGAATTGAATGTATTGGCAGACAGAGATAATTTTCAGTTGAATATTACGGGCGGCATAGCTAAGTCAGGTTCGGTTGGCGGTGGTGCCGCTGTTAATGTTTATTCCGATAAAGCGAGAGAAATAACATTAAAGGATGAAAACGGGAATGTTATAAAAGACGAAAACGGAAAAGATAAAACGCAAACTATTGCAAGCGGTGCAAAGGCTGTCATCAATAGTTCTCATATTAATTTCATATCCGACAGTGCAACAAAAAAAGTGAATGTAGCCGCAACAAATAATCATAAGATAATTAACCCCGCAGTTGGTGTCGGTGTTGCAGCAAATAAACAGAGCGGTATAAAAGCAGCTGTCGGCGGTTCATTTAATGCTAACACTTTAAAAGATACTACCGAAGCAAAAATAACGGCGACAGAGATTAAGAATGATTTCAAAAAAGATGAAGAAGGAAAACCGACAAAGAATCTTTTTGCAAATGATATTAATGTAAATACCCAAGCAAAAGCTGAAACAACAATTTGGAATATCGGCGGGGATTTAGGTTTTACAAAAGGAAACAACAGTAAATTTTCAGTCGGAGCAGGTGTTGCCGGAAATTTGGACATGCTTAAGCAAACGGTAAATTCCGAAATTTCAAATTCAACTTTAGGTAATGTGAAAGATGTAATCGCTAATTCCGAGTTAAAACAGAATATTAATTCAATTAGTGTCGCCGGTGCAGTTGTAACCGGTGCGCAAAGTTCGTTTACCATAGACGGTGCGTTGGGACTGGAATTTATTGAAAATAATGTTACGGCGCTATTAAAAGATTCAACAATAACCTCATCGGGTGATATTAAAACAGATGCAAAATCCGTAATCACAGGTTCAACATCAGCCGGTTCACTGGATATAAATACTGCTCAAAACAATGTCGGTGTTGGTATAGGTGCTATTATCAACATGGATTCAAGCAAGGTTGTTGCAAAAAATGAAAATGTAAAAATTAAAAAATCTAAATCTGTTGAAGTTAAAGCAGATTCAAAAGATAAAAGAAAATTCGTTGCTGCAAATTTAGGTGTATCAAAAGGTTCCAGTGTATCCGGCGGAATCGGTGCGAACGGAATTATAAGTATTGTAAAAACTACGGTCAATGCTCTTATTGAAGGTAATAGTGAAATAAACTCAAACGGAAATATTGACCTTAAATCAATATATGATAATAGTAATCTTGAAGTAACGGCATTATTGGAAGCTTCTACCAGAATTACTGTCGGAGCTAATATTATCGAAAATTATTATGAAAACGATGTAAAATCGCAAATCTCATCAAACACAATAATATCAGATGCAAAGGATATTAATGTCAGCGCAAAAACAAATTCATATCTGAATATGGTACCTGTGGCAGTAGCCATTTCAAAAACAGGAGGCGGAGAAGGTTTAATAGCAGCTGCAGTTGCTGCTGATATTGCGGTTAATATTATTAAAGACAAAACAAATGCTTTAGCTGCCGGCAATATAACTACAAAAGGAAATCTTACTGTTGCGGCAGACAACGAAACAACAATATATAACAGAGGCGGTGTAGTATCTGCGGCAAGTTCAACTGCTCCGGCAAGTATAGCAGGCGTTATAAATGTTGATTATATTGAAAAAACTGCAAATGCTCAAATCGGAGATAAAAATAAAAAAAGCACTGTAAGTGCCGATGGTGATGTTTCTGTAACCTCTGTTTCAACGAATTCTATCGGCGGTACTCCGAAGAAAATTGAAAAAGATAAACAGGGTAATAAAGCCGATGAAGGTGAATATGAAAGACTTGATATAACCTCTAAAGATTATCAGGATACACTCGTTGAAAAAAATGCTGACGGTAATTATAAAGGTTTAAAATATGACAGTAATTTTGAAAACTGGAATATGTTTTATGATATTGCAGCCGGCGGCATGGTTTCGGTATCGGGAACAGTTGTAGTAAAAACTATAGAAAATACAGTCAATGCTGAAATTTTAAATACCAATGTTACTAAGTCAAATAATCTAAAAGTATTAGCAAGCGACTATTCGATTAAAAATATTATTGCAGGTCAAGTTGCAGCCAGTAAAACAGCAGCTATAGGTGCTCAAGTTGTTGTGACGAAGGATGAAAGTAAAACTTCCGCTCTTATTTCAAATAATTCGGATATTACAACAACAAAAACTGCCAGAGTTATAGCAAAAAATCAGAAAGATAATAAACAGATAGATGTAACAGCAGAAGGTTCAAAAAATGCTTCTGTCGGTGTAAATGTATTGGTAAATACTATAAACGACTTGACTGTTGCAAAAATCGAAGATTCCAAATTGAGTGCGGATATTTTAGAAGTTAATGCAAGAGAGGATATAAATGCTTTCAGAGTAGTAGTAGCGGCAGAAGGTTCTGCTCATGTTGCCGTTAATGTTAATCCTGTAATCAATTATTATGGTGATGACAGCAAGAAACAAGACAACGAATCTGACGCAGATTATGACAAAAGAACTAAAGGCAAAACTATAGCAGAAATTTCTAATTCAACAATAAATAATGCCAAAATCAATATGAATGCGGATACAAATACCAAAACACTGGATATAGGAGTTGGTGCTGCCGGTGCAGGTGTTGGTTTTGCCGCTTCAGGTCTTGTAATTAAAAATTCTAATTATACAAAAACAAGAGCTTTAATTGATAATAATTCAAAAATAAATACCCAAAAGGATATTACTATTAACGCAAATTCGACTCTTGATTCAAATAATTGGACAGTCGGTGCTTCAGGCATGGGTAAAGGTTTTAGTGCTGTTGTAAATATAATTATCAATGACATAAATTCAGAAGTCGTTTCAAAGATTTCCGATTCAACGATAGATAGTGCAGGAAATATATCTTTGAATACAAATAAGGGTAAAACGGATAAATTACAAAACCATGGTATTGCGGCATGCGGTACAGGAATCGGTGGAGCTGCAGTAGTTGCTCTTATATATAATACTTATGATAATATAGTAAAATCCGAAATAGTAAATTCAACAGTTCTTAAATCAAATTCAATAGCCGCAAATTCTTATTCTGACAGAGATATCCTGAACTTTGATGTGAGTGTTGGAGGAGCAGGTTTAGGTGTAGGTGCTGCAGTTGCGGCCGTAGTAAATAATATTAATACCAATACTTTTGCAATTATTGATGCAAAAGATAAAAATATGAAAACGTCGGGTTTATTATCAGCCGTTGTTGATGATAACACATACGCAGATAATACAATAGGTTTTGGTGCAGGCGGAGCGGGTTCTGCAGGAGCTAATATTAATTTATACTACTCTGAAAACCTTGCAAAAGCTGAGGTTAAATCTACCACCGGTCAAATTGAAGCAAATAGTGCCGAGGTTAAATCAAATACAACAAACGGCATGAAAGAAAAAAGAGTTGGTGTTTCTGCCGGAGGAGCATCAATTGCAGGCGATGTCCAAGTTGTAAGGATTGGAAAAGCTGCTGAATATACAGATTCAGATAAAAACAGCAACATTGATAAAGCTGAACAAAAAGTTGCTGATATGTATAACAGTGTTATTGAAGAGGGCGGAAAGAAATTTGTTCCGGGTGTTCCTTCCGGTAAAACCGAAACGGGTACTGTTGCATCTGTAAACGGAAAATTAAAAACAAAAAATAATATAGATATTAAAGCCGAAAATATTTTAAAAGGTGAAAAAAATAATAAAGACCCGTATACTACTTTACTAATGAGCAATGTCTCAGTAAATGCAAGTGCAAGTTCTGCAAATGTCGGCGTTAAAAATGTCAAAGTTAACAATAATACAATAGCCGAAATCTCAGGCGGTCAAGTTGAAAGTACGGAAGGTAAAGTTTCTGTCAATGCAAAAAATACGTCTAAAGTTGGAATTGATTCGGTTGAAGTCAGTGTAAGCGGAGTATCGGTTGCCGGCGGCAGTGAAGTTTATAACAATACCTCAAATACTATTGCTCAAATAGTAAATGCTACGGTTAATTCTCAAACGGGAATTGATGTTATTTCAAACTCTGTAAGTGATTGTGTAGTTGATGCAACTCATGTTTTGGTTAAGGCTGCCGCAGTTAATGTTGATTTATCGGAAACAATTGATACAAATAAATCTATTGCAATGATTTCAGGTCAGACCAATATTGATACAAAAGGTAAATTAAATCTTCAGTCTATCGTTGATACCAATATGCATTCCGAAAGAGTAACCAGAGCAGTAGAAGCGGTTGAAGTGGTTAATGTCTTTAAAAATGAAGTCACGGTAAATTCAGTTTCAAAAGCTGTAATGGAAAATGTTGAAGGTACGATTAAGGCAAACGGAATTGATATGGCAACTCAATACAGCAAAATGTCTGCTTATCAAAGAACAAGTGCAACAGAAATAACAGCGGTGACAATCGCTGCCCATGAGACAAGTAAAGCCTTAATGAATGCCGAATTCACATCAGGTATATATAATGCTCAAAAGCAGGGTGATAAAGTAAATTATGTTACGGCAGATAAGCTTACTGTAGTAAATTCAGGCGAAACAAAAATTGAATCGGCTAAATATATAGGAACAAGTACAACCGAGGATAAAAATGGAGTTAATCCGAGTAAGATAAGTGTTCTGAGTAAAGCGAAAAAAGTTGATGTTAAAGTTGGTGTTAATTTCTTTACGGGGTTATTTTTAGATGCTAAAAATACGACGAAATCAAATACCTTCTTAAAAGTAAAAGACCATAGCGCAAAATCTCTTACTATTAATTCAAATTTAGACACTATATCTAAAGCAACTCCGAGTTCTACAGGTGTTACAGTCGGAATATCAGTGCATTCTATAGGTGCAACTTCAAAAAATACAAGTACGTTAAATGTTGATATAGCAGGTAAAAATACAATAGGAAATGCTGCTGATACAGGTGATTCAGTAGGTAAAGCAATAATTAACGCAACCAATATCTCAAAATCTGATGCAGATTTATATACGTTTGATTTCTCAGGTTTAATAGGAGGCGGACAACGAATACGTCTTGAGACCGAAGTAGCATCAGATACCATAGGTAACATAGGCGGAGAATTTAATGCAAAAAATACAGACATTGTTTTTAATACAGTAAGAGAGTCTTTGCAGGAAAAAACTTATGGTTCAGGTTCGTTAATTATAAATGTAAGTGATGCAAAGGCAACAAACAACTTAAAAGGTTCTTCAATATTAAATGTAGGCAACTATGTATCCGGTGATGAATTAAAAAATAATATTTCAGTGAAAAATACATCAACCAATACATTTAAAGTCGGATGCGGTGATGGCTCAGGCGGTATTATAAATGTAAGTAAAAATTATGATACAGCTGAAATAAATACAAGTACTACAACAAACATAAAAAATTCAACAATCGGTTCTGACGGAAGTGTTGTTTATGAAGTTGCGAACAATACTATTTTGGATGATTCCGGAACTATCGGCGGTGGCGGTGTTATTGCGGTTTTAGACACTGAATATAACAGAAAATATATTTCGGGAGCGAATTTGAATTTGGAAAATACCGAAATACACGCAAAAGACATAAAATTAAATACATTATCTGATATACGTTCCAAAGAAGATAAATATTATGAATACAAGGGCTATAGCGGCGGTGTTGTTGCTGTTACTCATATTGAAGCGACGAATGAACTTGAACAGAAAAGTAAAATCAGTTTAAAAAATTCAAAACTTTATGCAAAAAATAATTCGACAGTAGAAGCAAAGACTTCATCACGCTTTAAACAAAAATCATATAATGACAATCGCGGTTTTGTCGGCGGACCGAAATCAACATTAAAAATTACGGCAAATTATGATAACACGCTTGATTTAGACAGCGGTTCCGTTATTTCTGCTCTCAATGAAGCAATATTCAACTTCGATTCAAATAACGTTTTAGAAAGTGATGTTAACTCTCGAGGTTTTGGTTTTGGTGCACCTGCTGCAGGTTATTCATATGTAAAATTAACCATAAATAATGAATTGAATAACAATGGATGGATAGAAGCCGGAAAAACTGTAGATATTGGTTATATGAAAAATTCTGTCAATAACTTGCTTAACAAAGTACATACCGAAAGTACAGCTTTTGTTGCAAATACTTATGAAGACGGAAATTTAGAAAAAATTGTAAACAATAAACTGGCTATTCCTCTCGGAGCAAAAGTTATTTCAGGTGAAAACATTGAAGTTGATTATACCGCAGGCAAAGGTGAGCTGAACTCTTCTGTTAAATGGGAAACTCACAGTTTATGGGGAGCAATCAATGATGATAAAACAACTAATCCAAAGAGTGCTCCGGTTAATAATTCATTGAATCTTGACGGTGAAATGGTTGTAGGACATGGCAACAGTAAATATATGAAGATAAAACAGGACGGTTCGGTTGATGAAAAAGCTTCATACGGCTTTAATCCTGATGACTATAGTTTGAACGGCGGTGATATTACCGACGGTCAAACAATAAAAGATCAAAAACTTGCTTCAATCACCGTAAAAATAGATGATGCAGAGGTTGATTTAACTGAGCTTGAAGATAAACAAACTGCTTGGGAATACGAAAAAGCTTCTTATGAATCGGATAAAACTTTCTCTCAAAATACATTAAATGATTTTGAAAGCCTGACTAATAACGGCTATTCGTTCTTAAATAGTGAGATTGCTCAAAATAGTGAAATAAGCAGTTTTGATCAAGTTATACAAAATGATTTAAAATCACAAATAGTTGGTGAAGGTGCAAGTAAGTTATCAAATGATAAGTATAATTCATTTGTTCAGGCATATAATAACGAAATGGTGGCAATAAATGAATATAATATGAATCATCCGGATGATGTAAAAGCGATTCCTTCTGTATCGGAATTTCTGTCACAAAGTACAAGTTTAGATTTATCTCAGGCGCAGCAAAATACAATCAAATCAGCTTACAATGTTGTTCAAAACAGAGCTGGCGTCACTGCTAAAGGAAATTTCCGCACATATACAAGTTTAGAAGGTGTAAAATATGCGGCAGTAAAAAATCCTACAGAAGTTGAAGGGAAAATTACCTGTGACGAAGTAAAGGGCTTGGATGCCAGAATAAAAGAATTAGACGCAAAACTTTCCGATTATGAGGCGAGAATATCGGATTGTAATACTGAAATCGATACATTAAGAAACTATATTGCAACTTTAACAAAAGAAAAAACAAATATAAACAATACTCCGGCTTATGAATTTTCAGGGTTGAAAAATTCTTATGCTGTAACATTTAAGAAAATGGCATCAACTGATTCATATATTACTTTAGACGGAATTAAAAACGGTTCTGAATTCAAAGGAACCGGTCTGATAAGTGTTTCCGGCAGCGGACTTAAAGTTGACAACTATTCAACACGCTCATTGATATTTGATGATATTGATATTGGTTCGGGTATTAAAAGCGGTTTAATTATCAGCGGTAAAAATTTCTCTGAATTTGCAAACAAAGAACAAGCCGTAAACGGGCGTTATGCATTGGAACACGTATTTAATGTTACTCCTTTAAAATTTTTGAGTATTGAGTTGCCGGGCCTTTTCAATTCGGTTAACCCGAGTGATTATCCGTTTGAAAAAGTTGAAACTACAGGTGCTCATTATTTATCAGGTTCAAATGGCACAATTCAAGGTATTACGATTAATAACTTCTATGATACTGCCAATCCGTTCGCTAAAAATCAAAATATACTGAATCCGACTATTCCATCGGATATAATATTAAACGGCTTAATTAGCACAAATAAGGGCTTAAACATATTCAACGATTCAGGTTCAATAATAGCAAAGAGTGTACTTACAAAAGAAATTGACGGCAATATAAATTTAGTTTCAACAAAAGGTGATGTAAATTTAACTTCTTCAGGCGCATTTGCCCTGAATACGCAGGACAGTATTTTTGCAGGTAATTCGGTTAATATTAAGGCAGAATCTGCTGATATAAAAGGAAAAGTAACGGCAGGTTATAATAAAGACCTGACATTGACAATTACTGACGATATGTTGTCTAATCTCGCTTATGATCCGACAACTAATGAAAACGGTGTTTTAATTAATCTTGGCGATACTCTTTGGACAAACGGCACAAATAATGTAAAAGCTCTATATAAAGATAATCAGATACATTTATTTGATATAAATGATACGGTAATAGGTGTTGACGGAAGCAACAGAGGAAAAGTAAATATTGTTGCAAATACGATTAACAATACAGGTACGATAAATACGTATGACGGTTATCAAAATATAAATATTAAAAACCAAACGGATAAACAATTAAATGTTTATAATATTTCAAATGTAAAAAGCGCAGGCGGATTATTCAAAAATAATACCAAAGCCGGTGACGCTCAAAATGTCCTTGCCGCAAATACGCAGATTACATCAACAGGCAAACTCGTATTAGACGGAATTATTTTAAATCATTTTAATAAGAATAATCAAATTGATACAAGCAGTTTGGGTTCTTTAAATATAAACGCAAATAACGGATTAGAAATAAATCAAAAAACAGATTCAACGGGTAATATAATTGATTCAATATATGCAAGCGGTGATAATAATATTAATTTAAATGGCGGAAACGGTAATATAAACGGAAAAATTAATACCCTGAATGCGTTATCAATCAATAATTCCAGCTCAGGCAGCTTAAACATTAACGGTACTGTTGTTAATGACGGTATTACGCTGTATGATCCGCAAGAAAACGCGCATGCAGGTCAAATTACAATGAATAATTCAGGTACCGGTGAATTAAACATAAACGGAAATATTGAACAAAAAGGCGGAGCTATACAAGTTAACGGTAATTCCAAGACAAAGATATCTTCAACTGCAGAAGTACATAATAAAAACGGTAATACATATATTAATTCAAATGGTATGAATATTGAAAAAGATTCCAAGATTACAAATGACAAGGGTAATATTGAAATAACAAATAATACCAATGATATAACGATTAACGGTGATATTACAGCAAATAACGGCAATATTAAAATCAAAAACAACGGCGGTAAAGCAACAATCGGTTATACAGAAACCGTTGGTGAAGATACTGTACATATAGGAAATATAGTCGGAGAAAATGGTGATATTGAAATTACAAATTCATTAAACGGTGAAATGACAATTGCTTCAAATATATCACATAACAAATCAAATCCTGCATCAAGCGGCATTGTTTCAATTTTGAATACACCTGATGCAGGTAATATAAATATAAAATCTGCAATTCAATCTTACGGTGCAGGAAAAACAGAAAATGGTGCAGTAACAGCTATTCTTATAAAAAATGATTCAGATACAAGCGATTTGAATATAACAGATGGTTTAATATCATCAAGATTAGGCACGGTAGAAATTAATAATACTAAAAATAATTTAAATATAGCATCAGGTGCAATAATTTCAAATACGGAACAAGGTAATATAAATGTAATAAATGAAGGCTCTGTTGCTAATATAGACGGCGAAATACTTGCAACTAACGGTAATATTGAAATCATTAACAAAAACGAAGGCGCATTAAATCTTAAAGGTGCAATTCAGAATGAAACCGGCAAAGTTATGATTACCAACTTTTCTGATGACGGAGTAAAAATTCATACTACAGGTAATATAACAAACAATGACGGATATATAAGTGTTCAAAATTTCGGCACAGGCGGACTTAATATTGAAGGACATATAACCGGACACAATGATGTTATTAATCTTGTAAGTTATGATTCGGATATTGTTATAGGTGAGTATGCTTCTGATAACGACAATTATATAAATTCAATAAATGGTGCAGTAAGCATTGCAACATCAAAAGGAAATGTACTTAACGGCGTGTCACTCACGGCACCTGCCGGTGATTATATTCATTATGATCTTGCAAATCCGAATAAAGCGTACAAAACATTAATTGCTGCCGATGAAAATTTAAACTTTGATGTTAAAGACGGTAACATAGGACATGTTTCAAATGCCATGAATCCGGGATTCTCAGTAAACTCAGATTCAAGAAATTATACAGAATCTGTCAATATTAACGTAAAAGGCAATGTATCAGCCTCTGTTATAAACGAGGTAAATGATGCAAGCAGTGAAAGACTTGCAAACATAAGAGCCAAAGAATCTGATTTGAATGTCGGTGCAATAAGTGTTGAAGGTGATATCTTGTTAACAGCAGCAGATTGGAGAGTTGCTAATGAAACACCGGCTCCGGATAATGAAGAATATTATCAAGGTTACTCTGTAAAAAGCGGAGTTCAGGGTGCTGTATATAATGCATGGGGACAGGATGTTTCGGTAATAGCAAGTAATGAAATAGGCAGCGATACAAGACCGTTTGCAGTAATGCAAGATATGTCAAAAGCTGAAAGTGACAGAGGTTCAATAAGCTTAGAATCGGAAAACGATCTTCATATTCTGACAAATGCAGCTGAAGGATACGAGTTAAAACTTTATCAGGTTATTTCAAAACGCGGAAGTATTGGTATTGATTTGGAATCTGACACTGCAATTAAAGAAATTGGTGCAAATAAAGGTTTAAATATTGTGCAAAAAGCTCAAAATCTTACTATTATTGATGTAGGTTTGGGAGTTCCGAGCAACGACAAATATAGTAATATTTCACCAATATCATTTAATGATATGCTGTATCATCATGACGGTCTAGGTCAAGATATTACAGCAACGGCGGAAGAACAAACAAGTAATATTGTTCCTGTTATTCCAAATTATATAAATATCAGTGTGTTAGATGCTCTCGAAAATAAAGAAAGAGGAAACTCAAATTTAACAATATATTCGGCGACAGTAAAAGGTAATAATGGCGAAAATGCTCAATATTATGAAAACGGAACAAGGTTAGCCGACGTTACTTTAATGGCAGATAATATTTACGCAAATTCAGCTAAAGCTCTTGATTCTACAGTTTCTACAAAGAATAATCCGAACGGATATAAGCAAACACTAAAATCATATACAGAAGCTGACTTCGGCGGAGTATCAACCGTAGCTTATGAAGCTAAAGGTATAAATTCCGTAGGCGAAGGCAAAGAGTTATCTATTGATATTCTGGGCGTTGATACGGATAAAGTAGGAAACTATGTCTATGATGCTCAAAGAAATCAATATGTTCCTCAAAGTTCATTAAATACGCCTTCCAAATTCAAAAATCCTAATGATGAAATAAAATACTATGGCACGGATTATATGGCTAAAACCGTTTCAATTTCCGTTAATGATTATGCTGATGTTCAAAGAGATGTAGTATTTGATACTTTGTATGCACAAGATGCTTATATCAATACACCTGCTCAAAATTTCTCAATTGTTAACGGTTATATTACAAATTATGGCGAATTCAGAAATAAAGATAAAGTAGGTATTGTTGACAACGATTATAGAAGATTGCTTGTCGGACCTTCTGATATCCAATTATATACTGCAAAAACCGGTTCTTTCGGACTAAGTTTTGACAAAACTATAAATATGAAAACGACTGCTCCAACTGTGTATAACGATCCGCACAAACTTGTTAACGGATACCACAGTGAGTGGAATTTCTTAAACAAAGGACAAAAAGAAAGTAAAGATTTATTTGAAAATAAAAAAATGACACAAAATCTTGATAAAAACAGATATAACGAACCTCAAAAACGTATCAGTGAAAGATTCGACACGACGAAAGATAGAGGTTTGAGTTCAGATTATGAAATCTATGATATTTCAACAACCGGTGCATCTGTTAAAAATGATAAGAAATTAAAACGAGGTGATAAAACAACTATAACGTTAAAATTTGACGATGTAGATATTACGGTCAATGCAAAAGTTGTAAATGTAAATAACGATAAAGCAGGTCTTGAATTTATTGATATTCCGAAAGATGTTGCAAATAAAATTCTTTACAGATATATGCAGAGACCGGGTTCAATGAAATCAAACTTAATGACAATGTCATTATAAAAAGTAGAAGGAGAAAATTATGAAAAACAAATTATTAGCAGGATTAGTTTTAAGCATGTTACTATGCGGTGCATCGTATGCACAAAATATTGCTGTGGTAGATGTTCAAGCAGTAGTTTCAAAATCTGCGCAAGTTCAGGCATTGAAGAAAGAACAGCAAACCAAAATACAGGATTTGGAAAAATGGTTAAAGACTGCTCAAGCCGATGTAGAAAAACAAAAATCACAAGAAGGCAAAGAGAAATTATTGAAGAAATATAACGCTGATTTTGCTAAGAAAAAAGAAGCAATCGCTAAAGATTATCAAGCAAGATTACAAGCAGTTGATAAGAGCATAACGGAAACTATTTCAACAACAGCAAGAGCAAAAGGTTATGATATGGTTATATCCAAAGGCGTCGTAGTTTTTGGCGGAGCGGATATAACAGCTGATGTTCAAAAAGTTGTAAAATAAGAGATTTTAAAGAGTAATAATTTATTATGAAAAAAATTATTATTATACTTTGTTTATTGTTATTTTCTGCAAGTGTATATGCTTGGGAAACATACATGGATAAATGTATAAAATCATGGATAGGATATCCTCTTGATGATTTAATGAAACAATGGGGATATCCTGATGATGAAATGAATGTCGCAGGTAAAAAGTTGTACGTATGGATTGATTATGATTACGATACCAATATTGAAACAGGCGGCGTGTCAATTAGTAAAACCGATAAAAAAGGACGGGAAACAGTTTTCAGCTTTGGCGGTGAGCCTGTTGTTAATTATTGTAAAAAGACAATTGAAGCTGATGAAAATAATATTATCATAAACGGAAGTTGGAAAGGTAACAGTTGTCCTTTGATATATGGCGGGAAAAAATGGATAAACCATCAAGGCAGCAAATAAATGATCGGTTTTTGTTTTTAATCTTAGGCTGGAATTTAAAACTTGAGTTCTTTTCTGCCATAATTCATGATTAACGGTAATAATAAAAAAGAGTCCTTTCGGGACTCTTTTTTATTAGCGGGAGACGAGGCTCGTGTCTTGTTCGCTCGCATTTAACGGCAATTCCGCATTTTGTTTTACAGCAATTTCATTGCTTTCAAACA
>CADCOS010000043.1 GCA_902803165.1 uncultured bacterium
CGGTCAAAGAAAGTCACATTATGAAAATTGAATATATTTAATTTAACCCTCACCAAGAATTTCTAATATTCTTACGAATATTGAAATAATAATTATACTTCCAAAGGCTGTTCCAATGAATCGATTTTTACATCCAGTCTGTTCGGGAAACTGTGTTTTAGATTATTTACCAAATCATTGGTTGTTTTAACCCAAAAAATTGGCGAAGTCATAATTCTGGTACTGTATCCGTCATTTTGCGGAAGTTTAATCATTACAGGATCGTCTCCGTGGAATTTTGCTAAAATATTTTTTAGCCCGAATAATTCTTCATACTTCATTTCATCCTGAAGAGATACGGTCAATATGTTAGAATTATCAATTGATTTTGCATTTTCAACTACAACACTTAACTGATCTTCACCTCTATGCTGTAACCTTCCCGTTATTATAACCCGGCTGTCAGGCTGTAAAATATCACCGTAATCAATTAATTTTTTGTGGAAACAGACACAATCAACTTTCCCTGTTAAGTCTTCCAGAGTTACAAATCTAAGAAATTTTGAAGGATCTTTTTTCGTCGGTATTTGTCTTGTAGCCGTAATTAACCCGCAAATTGTAACAAGTTCTTCTTCCTTAACTTCGTTTAATTCGCTTATCCTGTGTGTAATAAGAAATTGCAGTTTGTCTCTTATGGAAAACAGCGGATGTGATGTGACATAAAATCCTAAAAATTCTTTTTCAAATTGCTGCAGCTCTTTATCGGTATATTCGCTGTCATCACCGAGTAATTGATATTGAACATCTGCAAATTCCGCATTTTCCGCTGCTGAAAATAGACTTACTTGTCCGACAGCTTTGTCTTTAGCTTCTTTTGAAGTAACATCCATAATATGTTCAATGTTTTCAAATAACTGTTTTCTGCTCTTTTCAAGATTAGAAAAAGCGCCGGCTTTGATTAATCCTTCAAGTGATTTTTTGTTTACGTATTTTGCATCAACACGTTTGCAAAAATCAAAAATATTCGTAAATTCGCCGTTTTCGGTTCTTTCTTTTATTATTGCTTCAACAACGGGAGCGCCGACTTGCTTAATAGCAGCCATGCCAAATCTTATATTTTTACCGTCAGGTACGTATTCCAAACCGGATTTGTTAATATCTGGCGGCAAAACTTTTATTCCGTACTTATTGGCTTCTTCTATATATAACTGAGTTTGGTCTTTATTATCAGAAACGCTTGACAAAAGCGCTGATAAATATTCCACAGGATAATGGCATTTTAAATAAGCCGTTTGATATGCAACAAAAGCATAAGCTGCCGAATGAGATCTGTTAAAACAGTATGAAGCAAAGTTTAAAATTTGGTCAAAAAGTTTTTCTGCATCTTCTTTTTTCATATCGTGTTTGGCAGATGCTTCAATAAACTTGCCACGCTGCTCTTCCATTGTTTTAAGGTCTTTTTTCCCCATCATACGGCGGACTTGGTCAGCTTGCCCGAGCGAATAGTCAGCCAAAACTTGGAAGACTTGCATAATTTGTTCCTGATACACAATTGTTCCGTATGTGTCTTTTAATACAGGTTCCAAAAGCGGGTGAGCATAAGTAATAGCTTGCAATCCGTGTTTTCTTGCAACAAAATCATCAACCATTCCTGAACCTAAAGGTCCGGGACGGAACAGCGCAACAAGTGCGCCTAAATCTTCAAAAACGTCAGGTTTAAGACGTTTAACAAGATTAATCATCCCTTGAGATTCAAGCTGGAAAACACCTACAGTTTCTCCTCTTGAAAGCATTTTGTATGTCTCTGTATCGTCAAGCGGGATATTATTTATATCAACGTCCACGCCTTCAAATTGTTTAACCATATCAACGGTTTTGTATATCATAGTTAAGTTTCTTAACCCTAAAAAGTCCATTTTTAAAAGGTCAAGAACTTCTGTCGCCTCGTGTTTCGGGTAGCCTGTTTGTACAATACCGTCTTTTGACGGCTGCACAGGCAAAATTGTGTCCAACGGAGCGTGAGAAATAATAACACCTGCAGCGTGCGTACCTGTTCCGCATTTTAAGCCTTCAATCGCAATTGCCATATCAACCCAGCGCTTGAAGCTTATTTCATTACCGGTTTCCGGATTAACTATTTTATAATCTTCTTCATACAGTTGTTTAAATTCGGAAGTTACTTCCGAAGTAATGATGTCTTTTAGCCATTCCGCTTTAGGATTGGTCGATTTTGCCGCATCAATAGCTGGCTCAATAAGTCCTGTTATTCTGTTACTTTCAACAAAAGGCACCTGCAAAACCCTGCCCACACCCTTAAACGCAGCTTTTGGCGCATAAGTTGAAAAAGTTATAACCTGACAGACTTTGTCTTCTCCGTATTTTTGAATTACATAGTCAATTACTTCACTTCTTCTGTCGATACAAAAGTCTATATCTATATCGGGCATCGTATAGCGTTCGGGATTCAAAAATCTTTCAAACAACAGTTTATGCTGAATAGGATCAATATCTGTAATTTCAAGTGCGTAAGCGACAACAGAACCTGCTGCGGAACCTCTTCCCGGTCCTACAGGAATACCGTGAGTTTTGGCATAATGTATAAAATCCCACGTTATCATAAAGTATGCGGGAAATCCCATTTGATTAATAACGCTAAGTTCATATTTTGCACGTTCTATAATCGATTCAGGAGGCGGATTCCCGTATCTTTTTTTTAGCCCTTCCATAACAATATGCTCAAGATAATTTTCTATTCCTTGAATATATTTGGCTTCTTCCAAAACTTCTTCTCTTGAATCTGTTTTATTCTTTTTCTTTAATCTTTCAATAATTTTTTCGTCAACATCATCAGAAGTGTATACAAACTCTTCCGGAACATCATAATGAGGTAAAGGTGCATTATGCAATTCTATTTCAACATTACATTTTGCTGCTGCATCTTCGGTATTTTTGCAGCATTCTTCGAACATTTCATCATCCATCCAGGAAAATGCTTGTCTCATTTCGTCTTTAGACTTTATATAAAACTCGTTATTAGGGAAAGAAAAACGCTTTTCATCATCTTTGTTGGCGTTTGTCTGTAAGCACAACAAAGTATCTTGAGCATCCGCATCCTCTTTTTTGAGATAGTGCGAGTCATTCGTAATAATCATTTTTATATCTAATTCACGGGCAATTTTTATTAAATCGGGATTAGTTTTCTTTTGATCATCCAATCCGTGATCTTGAAGTTCTATATAATAATCTTCTCCGAAAAGCTCTTTGTAGCGTTTAGCTGTTTCTAAAGCTTTATCTTTCTCACCGGCAAGCAAGTTTTGTAAAACTTCTCCGCCAAGACAAGCTGAAGCACACAGCAAACCCTCGTGGTACTGTTTTAAAAGCTCAAAATTTATTCTCGGTTTATAATAAAAACCTTCGCACCATGCTGTAGAAACTAATTTTATAAGGTTCTTATAACCCTTAGAATCTTTTGCAATCAAAATCAAGTGATATAAAGGATTGTTATGTGCTTCCTGTACGTGAATATCACCGTTATGTACATAAAATTCACATCCTATTAACGGATTTATTCCGGCTTTTTTAGCAAGTTCGTAAAACTCAATGGCAGAATACATTACACCGTGGTCTGTTATTGCAATTGCCGGCAAACCATTATCAACGGCATAATTAACCAAGTCATGAACCCTAATCATACCGTCCAGTAATGAATATTCCGTGTGAATGTGAAGTGGAATAAATTTAGCCATAACCAAACTCTAGCACATACATTTAACCTCTTCAATAAACTTTTGCAAAAAGTTTACAAGAGGATTATTGGGTGATTAGGTGAATAGGTGATTGGACTGGTAAAACGATGAAAATTTGAAAATATTGCTACTTATTTATCAGAATAATATAATATATACTATGGGGAAGTTTGATATTTTTAATAAGTTTAACAGTTCCGTTTTGATAGTGAACGATAAAAAAGAAGTTGTTTTTACAAACAATGTCTTTAAACGTGTTTTTTCGGACTTTGAAGGACTTAAAAAGTTTTCTCATAAACTTGATTACAATGTTTATGCACTTGAAAGCAATGACATGTCCGTCCATTCCCCTATACTTCAGGCATTGGCATCACCGCAGGATTTTTCCGCTTACGTAATTTATCAAACAGCTTCGGGGAATTATCTTTATTTCGACCTGAATGCCTCTAAAAAAGGCTGTTATACAATAATATTTTTTACTGACGTAACCGCAAAAATAGAGTTTGACAATTTAATAAAAGATAACAGAGAATTTCGTGAAAAAATTACAACCTTGGAACACGAAAATAAAAATCTTTCGAAAATTAAGCAGCAAGCGCAATCTCAGGCAATGAAACTTTTACTTTTAAATAATATTTCAAATATTATACGAGGCTCTATTGATTCATCAAAAATAATTAACTCCGCTCTTAACGAGCTGTCAAATCTTTTTGCTGGGTTTAAAGCATATTATGCCGTTTACTCAAAGGATATGTCAGCATATATTATTAACAAATCACTTAACAGAAAAGATGTAGGCAGTAAAATCACTTTTGATAAAGAAACAGAAAAAAATATTTCGCTCGGAAAAGCTTTTTCCGCTTCTTGCATGAAAGAATACACAGAAGCAAAACCGTTTAAAGAATTGGTTCAACGGGTTGTACTCCCTATATATCACATGAATAAAAAATTGGGGGTTGTGGTTCTTTTAACAAAGCAAAAAACAAACTTAAATGATGCAATTGAAGTTCTTGACGGTGTTTCAACCCAACTTGGCAATGCAATTATACAAGCCGAATTGTATGAAAAGGATGCACGAATGGTAAAAGAATTGACCGCAGCGTTGAAAGAATTAAAAGACACCCAGTTAAAACTTATCAATTCCGAGAAAATGGCATCTCTCGGTCAATTGGTTGCAGGTGTTGCTCATGAAATAAACACACCTGTTGCATCAATAAAATCAAATAATGAAATAGTTTCAAAACTGATTTCTAAAATGAGTGATGAAAATACGGAAATCTTAAAAGAAATTAATTCCATAGATAAAGAGGCAATAGAGCGCATTAACAGACTTGTCGTTTCGTTAAGAAAATTTGTAAGATTAGACGAGGCTGAATTGCAAGAAGCGGATATCAATAAAGAAATTGACTTGACTCTTGATTTAATAAGGCACGAAACAAAAAACAGAATTACAATTGTCAAAAATTACGGAAAAATTCCGCCGATAAAATGTTATCCGAATATGCTGAATCAGGTATTTATGAATATCCTAGTAAACGCTTCTCACGCAATAGAAGGCGAGGGTACAATAACAATTGACACAGTTTATGAAAACAAGAGTTTGATAGTGAAGATTAAGGATACGGGATGCGGCATAAAAGAACCTGAAAAAATCTTTTTTGCAGGTTATACAACAAAAGGTGTCGGCGTGGGAACAGGCTTAGGTCTTGCAATTTCGCAAAAAATTATTGAAAAACATAACGGGAAAATAGATGTAAAAACAAAAATCGGAAAAGGCAGCGAGTTTATTATTACTATCCCCAGTGAGTAATAAATATTAAAAAATGTAAACTTGTAAAACTATTGATTTTATTGAATTTAACTGATAATTAACAAGAATAATTGTAAATTATTCTTAATAATAGATACAAAGATAAGCAAAAAAATGAAAAAATATGATATACTCATGTTTGCCAATCGAATAAGTGTAAAATTTACGCTAAAAGATTTTGTAACAAATTATTAACATTACCGCTAAAAAAACGCAATTTTTTTTATAATGACAACTTAATATAAATGTGTAGAAGTTAAATATTTTTTACGTATGTGATAACGGAGGTTACATTTTATGACAATCACAGTGAACAGCAAGAAAAAACAAGCAAAGAAGACTTTTCAGGAACTAATCAATGATTTAATGACAAGCAGTTCTGAAAAAGTAAGATATAATGCTGCTCGTGTTCTTGGCGAAATGGGTGATTCAAAAGCAGTTGAGCCGTTAATTGATGTTTTAAAGAATGACAAAAACGGTTCTGTTCGTTTGTATGCTGCAAGAGCATTAGGCGAATTAGGTGATTCAAAAGCTACAGAACACTTGATTGAATCTCTGCGTGAAGACAGAAACGTCGATGTAAGAGTTCGTGCAGCCCGTGCGCTCGGAAGACTGGGCGGTAAAATCGTTGTTGAACCGTTAGTTGAAGCGTTAAACGATGAAAATTCACAAGTTTGTATTACAGCGACTGATGCGCTTATCGAAATTGGTGATGTTGCAACAGATGCTTTAATTAAATCTTTAGACCACGAAAAAGTTAATGTCAGATGTGATGCAACAAGAGCATTAGGTGAAATCGGCAACAAAAAATGTGTTGATAAAATCATTAATATGTTATATGACGAATGGGTTAACGTAAGAATTTATGCGGTAACTTCATTAGGAAAATTAAATGACACAAAAGCAGTCCCAGCTCTAATCGAAGTAATGAAGAATCGTTCAGAAAACGATTTAGTAAGAGCCGGTGCAGCTGCTGCATTAGGTGTTTTGAGAGACCAAAGAGCTTTACTTCCTCTCCGTGAATTAATTATGGAAGCTGAAGAACTTGGTGAACTTGAAGATACAGCTCTTAAATCATTTAAGAAAATTATGGCAGCAAATTGGCAGGCAATTCCGGGAGCAAGCCAGCAGAAGAAAGTTGCAACCGTATAATTTATCCATAAGATTAAAAAAAAGAACCGCCTTTTGAAGAGCGGTTCTTTTTTTTGATTTAATTTATTAATTAATAAAGATTGTTTGTTCTCTGTCCGGTCCAACAGAAATTATTCCTATAGGAGCGCCTATCAGGTCTTCAACACGGGCAATATATTTTTTTGCATTTTCAGGCAAATCTTCGTATTTTCGAATGTTTGAAAGTGAAGTTTTCCAGCCTTCCATTGTTTCATAAATAGGTTCTAAATATTTATGAATAAACACATCAGTCGGATACGATGTATAAACCTTATCATTTCTGCAATCTTTGTATGCCACGCAAACTTTAATTTCGTCAAAAGTATCAAAGACATCTATTTTTGTAAGTGCGACTTTAGTAATTCCTCCTACCAGGACTGCATATTTCATTGTTACTGCATCAAACCATCCGCAGCGGCGAGGACGTCCGGTAGTAACACCAAATTCGTGTCCGATTTCCTGAATCTTTTTACCTGTTTCGTCTGCCAATTCACTTACAAAAGGTCCTTCTCCGACTCTTGTTACATAAGCTTTTGAAACACCTATAACTTCTTGTATCATTGTCGGGCCGTAGCCGCTTCCTGTAGCGGCACCTCCGCCTATAGGGTTTGAACTTGTTACAAACGGATAAGTTCCGTAATCAATATCAAGCATGACTCCTTGAGCGCCTTCAAACAGGATTGTTTTATCCTTGAATCTGTTTAACATATCCTGCCATTCAAAGCAAACATAAGGCTTAAAAAGTTCCGCATATTTTTCACACATAGAAATCAAACATTCCTTTGTATAAGGTTCAATTCCGTATACTTTTTCAAACATTTTATTTTTCAAAGGAAGCATCATATCGATTTTCTCATTTAATGCTTCATAAGAGTACAAATCTTGTATTTTAAAAGCGCATCTTGCCATTTTATCGGTGTAAGTAGGTCCGATTCCTCTTTTTGTCGTTCCGATTTTGCCTTTTCCTGAATTAGATTCACTCCAGCCGTCAATTTCTGTGTGATAAGGCATTGTAATTGTTGCAAGCGGCGAAATCTTAAGGTTTTTGAAATTCACGCCTTGCGATTTTAATTCGTTAAGTTCTTTTTCAAACGATTCAGGATGTATTACTGTTCCTGCGCCTATAAAGCAAGTGGTGTTATCGTATAAAATTCCGGAAGGTATTAAATGAAATTTATATGTTTGACCGTTTGTAACGACTGTATGTCCGGCATTACAGCCGCCCTGATATCTGATAATTAAATTCGCGTTTTCGGCCAATAAATCGGTAATTTTTGCCTTACCTTCATCTCCCCATTGCGCACCTATTACTACAGTATTTTTCATTTTATTCTCCATCCCTAAAATTAAAAGCCGGTTGTAATTTTCTAAACCTCCGGCTTTTGATAAAACTTTTTGTAAAATAATTTACTCGGTATTATTTACCCTTAGCCCTGCTTAGCAGCTCTCTGCTTAGCTTGAACATCCAGCATAGAATTGTGTGCCATCATGTAAACTGAACAAATTTTATAATTTTTAAGATACCATGCACAGTTTTCTTGCATACATACAATTTCAACCTGTGAGCCTACGCTCATGAGAGGACATAAAGGTATTGTTTTTTCATCTGCCGGCATTAGTTTTTCTCCTATTGTTTATTTCATTTTTAATAAATTACAATTTTCGCTTCGTTTTTTTTCTTCGTCTTTATATATTTTACAACGATTTATAACTTCATCAAAATCTATTTCATGCGCATTGAAATCAGGTCCGTCAACGCAAGCAAATTTTGTTTCTCCGCCTACAGTCAACCTGCAAGCACCGCACATGCCTGTTCCGTCAACCATAATAGGATTCATACTCGCTTCAGTATAAATACCTTTGTCTTTAGTTAAATTTGCAACCGCTCTCATCATTGGCATAGGACCTACAGCTATTGCATAATCAACTTTTTCTGAATTCATTATACGTTCCAAAACTTGCGTTACAAATCCCTTTTCACCTAACGTTCCGTCATCTGTTGTTATAAAAAGTTCATCACAAGCGTTTTTCATTTTGTCCTGCCAAAAAATTAAGTCTTTGTTTCTTGCGCCCATTATCATATAAACTTTATTTCCAGCTTCTTTAAAAGCTTTTGATATGAGATAACAAGGAGCAGCGCCATATCCGCCTGCCAAACATACAACCGTTCCGTAATTTTTAATATGTGTAGGCTGTCCCAAAGGCCCGACCAAGTCAACCAAAGAATCTCCGACTTTGAGTTCTGCAAGTTTTTTTGTTGTATAACCGACTGCCATAAATACTATTGTTAAAGCTCCGGTTTCTTTGTTAACGTCAGCTATGGTAAGAGGAATTCTTTCTCCGTTTTCTTCCGCTCTTAAAATAATAAACTGTCCCGCCCGTGCGTTACGCACAACAAAAGGTGCATCAATAACCAACTCGTATTGATTAGGACACAACTCGGTTTTAGACAGTATTTTATAGCTCATCAATTTTTCCCTTCTTTATAAAACAATAATATCATAACAACCATGAATTGTACATAATTCGTTTTCAGCTAAATTAAGCCGAATCCTAAAAGAAAAACACAAACTATGAAAATGGCTGCTATTATTGCAGTTAGTTTGTTAAGTCCTTTTTCTGCACTCTTCTGTGATGTAAACATTTGAGCGGCATTGCCGATGCCGGCGATTCCGTCACCTTTAGGTGAATGCATAAGTATTAATACTATTAATAAAACTGCTGCTAATATTTTAATTGTCCAAATAAGTGTATGCAAAATTATTCTCCTTTTTTAATAAAGTGTGCCCTTTTTGAATTCAACTTTATGGTATCAAATGTATAAAGTCTTGCAGGACGTTTCGAAGTTGATTTGGAAAATTCGTTCAATTCCCTTAAACCTTCCGTTGTTATAACTTTTTTTCTGAAATTACGTTTATCCAATTTCTTTTCCATAATAAGCTCGTAGGCTCTTTGCATTTCTGTCAATGTAAATTTTTCATTTAATAATTGATATGCAACAGGACACATTTCCAATCTTTCACGAGTTCTTTTCAATGAATATTGAATAATCTCTTTGTGGTCAAATGCAAGCGGCGGTAAATTAAATACCTTATGCCATGCCAAATCCGAAGTTTGATTAACATTAACATCTTCCGCTCTGATAAGTGCAAAATATGCAACTGTGATAACTCTTGAAACAGGGTGTCTTAAAGGATCACCAAAAGTATAAAGCTGTTCAAGATAAATATTATCAACGTCTGTTCTCTCTTTCAAAACTCGCATTGCAGCTTCATCAAGATTTTCAGACATTCTTACATAGCCGCCGGGAATTGCCCACTTATCTTTGAAAGGTTCATTATTACGTTTAACCAGCAAAACTTGCAGGTCGTCGTTTTTTATTGTCAATATAACAATGTCAACGGTAATCTCGTGTGTTTTTATTTCGTTAAACATTTCTCACCTCATGTTTATTGTATTATAAACATATTTTTTGTGTAATTGACCATATAAATTGTTACAAATATAAGTTTGCTGAAAAATTAGTGGCAAATTATATTTTTACACGTTTTTGTATAAATATGAAAATTACTTCAATAAACCAAAATATTTATAGCAGAATACCTCAAAAAGTGTCTGAGAACACTGTTGATAAAAGTGTTAATAATAAAAACTATAATCCGGCTTTTTATATGCCGAATTTTTGTGCTGTCAAGGATTTAACTCCGCAATATATTCTTAAAAAACGTTCGCATCTTTTACCTGAAAGGGTTTTAAAAAGTTTAAAAGAAGTTTGTGAAAATCCGCCAAAAGTTATGCCGAGTATGAAAGATATACATTTTGCGGTTTATAAAAAACTTTTTGAGTCAAAATCTTTGGAAGAAGCTAAAAAGTTGTTTCCGGAATTTGAAGGCATAAAAGATGCAAAAGAATTAGAAAACAATCCTTCCTGTGCAATATCTGCAATTAAGAAGAAAATGCCCCTTGAGGATTTTTCCCTTTCGATTTTAAAAGATTTGTTTTCTTTTCAGTATGAAGACGAGTTAGTTGAAAAATATGATTTTACAAACAGAAGTCAATTAATTTGGATGCTTAAAAAGCTTAATATTCCTAAATTGCAAGGCAATTATAATATGATAATAAAGCTTACTGATGAAAGTACTAATGCACGATTTGCGCAATTGGCTGAAAAAACATTACGCTCCGATCCGAACATTGAGCAAAAACGTATAGAAAATATACTAAAAACCGTAAAGAGTGATGAATACAGAGAAAAGAAGCGTTTGTTGTCGGAAGAATTGTTAAAAAACAACCCGCACCTAAGAGAAGACACAAGACTTGTAAGCAAAATTACATGGGAAAGATGTCCGGAAATAAAAGAAGCTCTTTCTCAATATACAAAAGAACAATCTAATATTTTAAAAAAATCGTTAATGAATAAAATTCAAGGTAAAAAATTATCAGATGCAGAACAAAATATAATTAACAGTTATTATACAAAGTTTTGGAATTCATATCCTGAGCTAAAAGAAAAATACAGTCAAACAAGGCATGAGGTTATTCAGGAATTGAAGTCCAAAGGTTTAATTAAGTAATTTTGCCTGAATAATTCGTGCTGCGGAATGAAGTATGTCTACACTTGTTGAAAACGGCGGTGCATAAGTCAGGTCTACATCCAAAAGATTTGCTACCGAAAGATGATTTTCCAAACCAACAGAAATATTATCTATTTTTTTATCTGCATCACCGCAGCCAATCGCTTGCGCTCCGAGAATTCTATGCGAACGCCTGTCAGCAATCAGTTTGAGCGTGATATTTTCCACTTCGGGCATATAACCTGCCTTATCTTTTTTGGTAATAATTGTAGATACGGGATCAAATCCGAGTTTTTTAGCTTCTTTTTCGGTAAGTCCGCATTTAGAAATATTTAAGTCTAAATATTTAGTGACGTTAGAACCTAAAACACCGGCAAAATCTTTACTTTCACCGCTTATATTCATAGCCGCCGTTCTGCCTTCTTTATTTGCGGTTGAACCGAGAGGAATCCAAACCGGAGTATTTGAAATTATATGAACTTTTTCGGCACAATCTCCGCAGGCATAAATATCTGGAATATTAGTTTCCATTCTGCTGTTAACTTTTATAGCACCTGTTATTCCAAGCTCTATACCGGCATTTTGGGCTATATCAACAACCGGTTTTACACCGACGGATAATACAACCATTTCGGTATCAAATCCGTTGCCGTTTTTTGTCATAATACCGGTAATTTCGTCATCACCAATAAATTCGGAGACAGTATCGCTTGTCAAAATTTTAACTAAACCGTTTGAATTTTCCAGAATATAGTTTTGTACAAGAATAGAAATATCTTCATCTAAGATCGATAATATAAAAGGATTTCTTTCGATGAGAGTGACATTTTTACCGTTTTTAACAAAAGCTTCCAAAAGTTCAATATTAACATATCCGCCTCCGATAAGTGTTATATTTTGAACTTCAAGCATTTTGTTTCTTATAGCCACTCCGTCTTCAAGAGTTCTCAAAGTATAAATATTTCTTTGAGTAAGATTTTCATAACCTTTTTTTATCGGAGCGGCACCCGTTGCAATAACCAATTTGTCATAATTATCGGTAAAGACTTCTTCGGTTAGTAAATTCAATATTTCTACAGTTTTTTTGTCGGGATTGATTTTAGTTACCCTGTGTTGGGTAAATATGTTTATTCCCGATTTTTCAAACTCTTCTTTGGTTCGGACAATAAGTTTGCGCCAATCGGCAAAAGCTCCTTCTATATAGTAAGGAAGTCCGCAGGTCGAATAAGAGACATTTGTGTCTTGAGTGTATATAGTAACTTCCGCATCGGGAAGATTTCTTTTTGTCTTGGCTGCAGCTTTTGCACCTGCTGCAACTCCGCCTATTACAATAACTTTCATAATAGAATTATCGTAAATCGGATAGTTTTGTTCAATTAGACAGATAGGCTGATACTTACGGTGAATTATTGATTTATTTTTTCTTTAATATCCTGAATCTCATATTTTAAACGATTTAATTCACATTTTACCGGATCAGGGATTCTGTTGTGCATTAAAACACCGTCTTTGTTTATAAAATGCTGTTGAACAACTCTCCCCGGAATACCAACAACAGTGCTATTTGGCGGAACATCTTCCACAACAACCGAACCTGCGCCGATTCTGACGTCATCACCTATTGTAATATTACCGAGAACCTTTGCTCCCGCTCCTATAATAACGTTATTTCCTATTGTCGGATGTCTTTTCCCGTGTTCGTTACCTGTTCCGCCAAGCGTAACCTGCTGATATATAAGAACATCATCTCCTATAATTGCTGTTTCGCCTATTACAACACCTTCTCCGTGGTCTATAAAAAATCTGTTTCCGATTCTTGCTTTCGGGTGAATTTCTATTCCCGTAAAAATTCGTGTCCAATAAGAAATTAATCTCGGTATAAAAGGAATTTTCCAATACGCAAGTTTATGTGCAATTCTGTGCGACAAAAGAGCCTGAAATCCCGGATAACAAAAAATTACTTCCGCAAGGTTATTTGCGGCAGGATCTTTTTCATAAATTACTTTAATGTCTTCTTTTATTTTGTTTATTGCTCTTATTAACATATTTTTTACCAAACCGACAGATATCGTTCGCCTGTGTCGGGTATAATTGCAACGATTAATTTGTCTTTATTTTCTTTTGCTAATTCTTTTGCTGCGCAAAGGTTTGCACCGCCTGATATTCCGCAAAATATTCCGTGTTTTTGCGCCAATTCTTTAGCGGCAAATATTGCATCATCGCCCTTAACCGTAAAAATGCCGTCTAAAGTATTGTTTTTACATATTTCGGGAACGAAATTTGCACCGATTCCCTGAATTTTATGAGGACCTGCGTTTCCCGTATTAAACAATGCGCTTTCTTCCGGTTCAACGCCATATACTTTTACATTCGGTTTTAATTCTTTTAAATATTTGTTTATACCGATAGCTGTCCCGCCCGTGCCGATTCCTGATACAAAAATATCAACCTTACCTTCCGTATCGTCAAAAATTTCCTTGGCAGTTGCTTTGTGAGCTTTCGGATTATCAGGATTTGAAAACTGCATAGGGATAAAGCTGTTTGTGTATTTTTCTTTTAATTCTTTTGCTTTATTTACAGCACCCTGCATACCTTCCGAAGCTGGCGTTAAAACAAGTTCCGCTCCGTAGGCGGAAATACCTTTTCTGCGCTCTTCAGACATACTTTCAGGCATGCAGATAATAAGTTTTAACCCTAACACAGCACAGCACATTGCAAGACCTATCCCTGTATTACCGCTTGTAGGCTCAATAATAACCGTGTCTTTATTTATTTCACACCTGTCATAAGCACCTTTAATCATTTCGTATGAAGCTCTGTCTTTGACAGATGAAGAAGGATTAAAATATTCAAGTTTAAGACAAATATTATCTCTGTATCTTACTATCGGAGTATTTCCGATTAATTCCAAAACGTTTTCGTGTATCATTTTTATTCCTATACCAATTTTGCGAATTTTCTTTTTCCTGCCTGCAAAACTTTGTTCATCGCAGGTTTTACAACAAAATTCATATCCGAAATTTTTTCGCCGTCGATTTTTACACCGCCGCCTTGAATAAGCCTCTTAGCTTCACCTTTGCTCTGAACGAATTGAAGATTTACCAATAAATCCAAAATTCCCGTATCGGAATCTATTTTAACATCTTCAATATCATCAGGAATTCCCTTATTGGATACAACATTTATGAAGTCCTGCTTAGCTTTTTCCGCACCGTCCGTTCCGTGGTATTCTTCGGTAATCATAAATGCTAATTTCATTTTTAAATCACGCGGATTAATTGAAGCTGAAGCTATTTGTTTATCCATTTCTTCAAGTTCTGATTTTTGAACATCAGTTAACAAAGAATAATACCTTGTAATCATATTATCCGGTATACTCATTAATTTTCCGAACATATCTTTGGCGCTGTCAGTCAATGAAATACAATGTTCAGGGTATGTTTTAGACATTTTTACAACACCGTCCGTACCTTCAAGAAGCGGAAGCATCATAACAAGCTGCGGATATTTTTTGCCGTACGCAAGTTGTATATCACGTCCAAGCAATGTGTTAAATCTTTGGTCTGTTCCTCCGAGTTCTATATCGGAATCAATTGCGACAGAGTCATAAGCCTGCATTAAAGGATAGAAAAATTCGTGTATTGCAATCGGTTTTCCTTCCGCATATCTTTTAGCAAAATCATCTCTTGTCATCATTTGTGCTACAGTAACCTTTCCGGCAAGCTGTAAAAGTTCGGTAAAGTTTAATTTATGAAGCCAATCGGCATTATTTGTAACCTCTGCATTTGTTACATCAAGTACTTTTGACATTTGTTCAAGATATGTTTTTGCATTAGCCTCGACTTGTTCTTTTGTAAGAGCCGGACGTGTTTCTGATTTTCCTGACGGATCGCCTATCATAGCAGTTGCACCGCCGACAATTAAAACTATTTTATGACCGAGCTTTTGAAATTCTTTGAGCTTTCGCATAACAACCGTATGTCCCAGATGCAAATCAGGTCTTGTCGGATCCATGCCGAGTTTTACTCTTAAAGGCTTGCCTGTATCGTGTGAATATTGCAATTTTGCCGCTAATTCTCCGATACCGCCGTCATTTCCTTCCGGTAATACTACTGCATTCCTTGTCAATTGTTTTGCTTGTTCAATAAATTCAGCTCTTAGTTCGTTCATCAATATATCCTCTCCTGTTTCAATACAAACAGAATAACAAAAAACAATAAAACAGTAAACATTTTGTAACTTCTTTTTATAAAATATATTGTTATGATATTATTAGAATGGGAGAGCATGGGATGAGACAACCTGATAAAAATAATAAAAACCGACTGTTTAGTGACAGATTAACATTTTTGCAATATTTATTTGCAGGGTTTGTGGTTTTGTTTGTTCTTTATTTGTTTGCCGTTCAAGTGCTTGATGTCCGCCATTTCAGAATAAAAGCAAAAAACCAAAGGCGGGCTTCTTCTTTTGTAATGAGAGGAAATATATATGACAGAAACGGTATCAAGCTTGCTACAGACACTGTTTACTACGATATTTTTGCAAGAAAAGCCGATTATGTTCATTCTCCCGAAGAACTTGCAAAAATGCTTGCTCCGATTTTGAAGATATCTCAAATTAATTTGACGGAAAAACTAAAACAGGATACCCCGTTGATATCCATAAAAAAGAATGTAGACCGGCATACCCGTGATGAAATTGCAAAACTTAATCTCAGAGAAATTCCGATGGATAAGAAAAGTATAAGAACTTATCCTCAAGGGACGCTAGCTGCACATGTTTTGGGTTATTACAATTTTGATGCCGATGTGGCTTCAGGCGTTGAATATACCGCAAAAGATAAGTTGGAAAATGTTAACAAAGGTGCGGATTTTGAAATTACACCTAAAGGAAAAGTTATTTATAATCTTTCAACCGATCCGGTTGCCGCAACTACGCCGATAAGAGGGAACGATGTAACTCTTACAATAGACGCTGCCGTACAGCACGTTTGCGAAAAAGCTTTGATGAGTGCGATACAAAAATTCAGTGCGTTTAGAGGCGCCGTAATTGTTATGAATCCGAGAAACGGTGAAATACTGGCATACGCCGTTTATCCGTATTTCGATCCTAATAATTTTAAAAATGCCACAAGTTTTCAGACAAAAAACTGGACATTAACGGATGTATTTCCTCCGGGTTCAACATTTAAAACCATAACAGTAGCTTCGGCAATGGAGCTCGGAAAAATTAATCGTTATTCAAAAATTAATGATACCGGTAAAATAAAAGTCGGCTGGTGGACAATAAAAAA
>CADCOS010000044.1 GCA_902803165.1 uncultured bacterium
TATATGATGGCGAAAAACTAACTATAATAATAAAAGAGGCATTTAGACCTTTAGTCGATATTGCCTCTTTTGTAAATGGTGGGCGTTAGAAGACTCGAACTTCTGACCCTCTCCTTGTAAGGGAGACGCTCTACCAACTGAGCTAAACGCCCTTCTATTAGGCCGACTCAAAGCTAAATTTTATTTACCCCTGAGCTATTTACCTTTCCTGTAGGCTAGTTCAAGGCTAAATTCATATTTACCCCTGAGCTAAACGCCCTCGGCAAGATTATATTATGATAAACAAATTATAAAGTCAATAATTTTATTTAGATATATTATTTACAAGCTAAATCTTCGGAATCCGTAAGTCCGTCATAATTATTGTCAAGCCCGTCCGTACAAGAACCGATTGAATCCTTTCCTTCTGCTCTTGCATTTAATTTTAACCATTTATTATCAATTTTATTCCACTGATAGGTAAAAAATTGCTTATAGAATTTTGCAATTTCTTCGGAATCTATCACAACAAGATTTTCGTCATTACGATTTTCTCCGCTGTTAGAAAAATTCATTGAGCCTATAATTGTATATTTATCATCAACAATCATTGATTTTGAATGCATTTTACCCGCATAATTTTCAGTTTTAACTTCTATCCCGCCGGCTCTCAGTTCTTTATGTTTTGAATGTTGAACAGAAGCATTCAACGCATCTATAATAATCTTAACTTCAACACCGCGATTTTTAGCTGAAATTAATGCCTCAGTAACTCTTTTGTCAGTTAAAACAAATGTAGGTATATAAATATATTTTTTAGATTTATTTATCAGCGGCAATACAGCATTTGATATACTTTTATCCTGAGGCGAAAAATACACCTCAAATTTTGCGTTGTTAAGCTGAATTATTTTGTGCGGATTTACTTTTTTATCATTATGGAATCTGCCTGAATACATTTGTTCAAATTCAGTCTTATAAATTTTGGCGATTTCTTCTGACTCGGCGACTATAATGCTGTTTGAATTAAATCCTGACATATCGGTATGAGAAAGGTTTGCCGAACCTGTTATCAAAACTTTGTCATCAAATATATAAAATTTGTTATGCATTATATTTTTAGCTTCCGGAGATAACCTGTCACTGCGATTATTTTTTATTAATCTTGTAATAATCTCAGTATTAGGATAAATATTCCCGCCCTTTATATCGGAATCATAAACAAGCCTTATCTTTACACCACGTTTTAAGGCATTTTTAAAAGCCGTTTCAATTTCCGGAGTATGTGAATACCCGTATATTGCCATATCTATTGTTTTTTCTGATTTATTAATATTAGAAAGTATTTCTTTACAAATAGAAGAACTGCATTTTCTGTCAGGCATCAATTTTGAAGTTGAATCGGCAAAATATATTTTTATATTTCCAAACCCTTTGGTAGTCTCTAAAGTTGTATTTTTTACGAAATTTTTTGTAAATATTGCGTGTTTTGGCAAGTGAGATTTTCTTACAACTATAAAATTATTCAAATTACGAACATTTGTATCAGAAATATCATAAACAGTTTCACTATCCAAATCCATAACCTTATAATTTGTTTTTCTTATGTTGTTCAATACTTTTTCGAAACCGTCTTTGTAACAAGGTTTATCACCTTCCAAACAAAATCCCGAATAATAAAATTTATCTCTGTAACTAAATTTCAAATAGATTAAATCTTTTTCATCATTAATAAAAACACTTCTGCCTTTCATTAATTTATCCGCCCAATAATTTCCTAAATTGCCGAACACAAAGGCTTCTTGTTCCGTAATATTTAGTTTTTGGGCTAAAATTTTATTCTTTTGAGTAAATTTTGAATCAAAAGAATCTAAATCGTCATACTTGAATACGCCTGTTTCTAAAGCGAATTCAACAGGAGATAAAACTTCTTGCACACGATAGTTTTTATCCTGCGGAATTAAAAAAATTGACGAAAGTATAAAAATACAAATTATAAATATTGCACTAATTTTCTTCTTCAACATAATTTGTTATTTCATACCCTAACTTTTCAATCTTATTTTTTAATTTTGGATTTCTTGCGAGCAAATATTCATCAAATCTGTTATTAATAGTACCTTCTTCATACCTGCAAGGGTGTATAATACATTCAACAGTTATATTATCATACTTTAAAGCAGATAAACCGTACGAGACAACTCTGGAATCCATTTCATCCGCATAAGATAAACCCAATAAATAATCATTTGTTTTTAATCCGTATTTGTGAACGGTATTCTCATTGAAAACTGTTAATAAATTTAACATAAACTTTTTTGCTGTATTTATAAAGAACATTTTATTCATATGTTTATATATATCCGGTACAATATAAAATTTTTCAAAATGAGTTCTGACATATTTTATTCTGTATTCCTGCGCAAGCCTGCAAACAATATCAAAAATAGGCGGAATAGCATGTATATGATTGTGAGAGTCAATGTGCGAAATTTTTGATACAGAAAGAACTTTTTCAATCTGCCGTCTAAATTCTCTTTCAACTTCCTCTAAAAATTCTTTTTCCTTAGGATTATATGCTTTAAATAACAGTTTAAAAAAATTATTATTAAAATTCATATCTTCATCTGTAAGCTTGGCTAAATCCGTACATAATGATTTACCGGAAGTAATATTCAAGTGAATTCCCACACCCAATCCGTCACAGCTTTTAACGACACTGTTTATTGCTTCATCAAAATATTTCCCGTTAGCGCAAATACCGGCGCTTTTTAAAATACCGCCCTGAAATCCTTCCAAAACAGCACGATTTATGGCTTGTTCTCTTCCCAAATCGTCGACATTAAGAATAAATTTTTTAACCAAAATACACCCCAATATTAGTACAGAAACATTATAGCAATAATTTTTAAATTTACAAAATGACTTAATTTTTATAACAATACTTGATTTATAATTATGTTTAATATAGTATTGTTGGTGCAGACAGGAAAGCCGAATATCATAGTTTTTATGTCGTGCGGTTTGACAAGTTAATAGTTTTATCGGGATGTAGTGAGTTTGACTCTGCCGAAGAAAATCCGAACCGTTGAGGATTTTCTGAGAGGTAGCACCTCGCTCTTGCCGAAACGAAAATTTGACAACTTAATATAAACATCTTATCGGGATGTAGCGCAGTTTGGTAGCGCACCTCGCTTGGGACGAGGGGGTCGCATGTTCGAATCATGTCATCCCGACCATTTAAAAAGGACGGCTTTACAGCCGTCTTTTTTATTCAATAACATATTTATTATCACAAACTGGTAAATTTTAAATTTACATGTTTTAAACATATTAACAACATAAAGGAATAGCATGACAATAATTCCAAAAATTAATATACCCGGTGCAGTCAGGAAAACAGTTTTTGCCGCAACATTTTTGGCTTCGGCATATTTGTTCACATACGGAACAATAAAAGAACAGCAAAAAATCAATCTTGAAACCGTTCAGCAAGATAGTTTTACAGCAAGTGATGCTTCAGAAGACAAACTTGCAGCGAATCACATAGAGAAAAAACCAAATACGTTTAAACAAAAAGTTTTAGACTTCGGTGAAAAAAATGTTGGTATTTCATCGCTTATCATGATGTTATCATTAGTCGGATTTTTTAACTTAAAAATATCAGACATGGTGGAAGACAAAAGTTTACCTGACGATGAAAATGATAATAAAATAAATAAATTAGACACAGAAATCTAAAATTAAACTTTTTGTGCTATACACAACAAAAAGTTTGTGATATAATAGCGTTACTGCGGAGGGGGTTTATATGCAGGAAAGCAATAGGAAGAGGGCAAAAGCCACTTCCAGAGAAGAAGAATTTTTCAATAAATGGAGAGGCTGTTTCCAATTTATTATAACTCATATTTTTTATATGATACGACTCAAACTCGTATACCGATTGGAGGTTCAAGGCAAGGAGAATATTCCTGCGGAGAATAATTACATTATTGCTCCAAACCATCTTTCTACACTTGATCCGCCTTTAATTTCGGCAGTATTTCCAAGACCTGTTGCTTTTATGGCAAAAAAAGAATTGTTTGAAAACCCGTTTATGCGTTGGTGGTTAAATTGGCTTGGAGCGTTTGCGGTTGACAGAGAGAACTTGAGTGTATCAACAATAAGAACGGTATTAACAATAAGAAAAACCGATTGGGTATTCGGAATATTTCCGCAGGGAAGAAGAGAAGTTCCCGGAACAATAAGCGGAATTACAAAGGGATTTGCATCTTTGGCAAAAACAACAAAGTGCGGAATTTTACCTGTAGGTATTGTCGGCACGGAAGTCGCAAGAAGAATACCGTTCAGCGGAAAAATAATTGTTAAAATAGGTGAATTAATACCTTATTCAGATAACGTAGAAGAAATGCTTCAGAGTTGGACTAAAGCGATACAAGAGCTTACCGGTTTTAAATACGAAGTTCCGGCAGTTTAGCAGTAAATAGAATAGCATTGAGAGAAGTGTGTATGGAAAGAAATTACAATAAAAGAACGGAGAAAGATTATAATTTTTTCAGAACAGTATTTTATATTTTATTCATAATTTTTGTTGTCATGCCTGTTTCGAAACTTATGTATAACTTAAAAATTGAGGGAAAAGAAAATGTTCCTAAGGATTCTCATATAATATATGCACCTAACCATGTATCTTACCTTGATCCGCCGATGACTTCTTATGCGGTTTGGAAAACAATAGCATATATGGGCAAAAAAGAATTATTTAATGATAAACAAAACCCCCTTTTAACCACTCTTGTACACCTGCTGGGCGGATTTGCGGTAAACAGAGAAAAACCTGAGCTTGCGACTTTCAAAACAGTAAAAGCAATTTTCAATACAAAATGGTCTTTGGGAATCTTTCCTCAGGGGAAAATTGTAAAAGAACCTGCACTGGAAGATGTTAACAGGGGATTTATAATGTTTTCAAAGAAATATAAAGCGGACATTGTGCCTATAGGAGTTTGCGGATTTGACGGTTATGCGCACAGATTATTTGAAAAACACATGACCATAAAAATCGGTAAACCTATATCATATACTCTTGATGAAGAAGAAATATTAAAAGAGTGGGCAAGACAGATTTGCGAAATGACAGGATTGGAAAACAAAGTACATTTAAAAGAACATGTTAATATTTCTTAATAATCATAAAAAATAAGTCAATTTCGAATCTTCAGATGTTTTACTATATGTGTGTGAAAGGCATTGGTGGTCAAGTGAATATCTTAGCAGTCAACAATTTAAGTGCAAAAAACAATTACGCTCAAAACTCAATGAATACAGCGAGGGTATCATATACGCTGCCGAAATTCGGGTTAAAGATGACTGCTCCGCTTACACAAGACAGCGTATCTTTTACGGCTACTCCGAAAACTCTGTCATCAATGAAGGGTGCTATCCCAAAGAACACAGCGATTCAAATACACAAGATAGCAAAAGAAGACCAAGCAAAAATTGAACAATATATGGAAGGTATACTTGGTGATTTATTGGTTACAGACTACAATCCGAATAATATAATAGAAACACTAAAAGGAAGACCAAAAACAGCTGATTCCATCAGGGAAAAAGCAGGAACTAATCACTGGGAAACTAAAGAAGAAATTTTAGCAAATATGACAGACCTTAACGGAATGAAAATAGTTCTTCGTGACGGCGGAAGAACAGGCGTTCATAGTGTTTTGGCAAGATTTATAGAAGAAATTAAAGCAGGGCGTTTGGAACTTATTGAAATAGAAAATAAGAGACCTGAAATAACTAAAGACAAAGATTTTATGAAATTATTTGCTAAACAAAAGGGAATCTATCCTGATAAAAAAACTAAAAGCAAAGATTATTTAAACCAAATATTTGATTATTCGTCACCTGAATTTTTAGAAGAAATGATTGATGCAGCAGAAGAAAGATATCCTGAAAGAATTGTTAATTACATTGCGGCAGATTATACAAAGTTTAATTATCCGGCGCTGCACTTTTTATTTAAATTGCCGGGAATGTCACGCAGCTTTGAGTTACAGATGATGGGGCACGACGTAGCCTTATACAAAGATCTTGACGATATAATATACAAGATTTTAAATAACAAAAATGCTAACCCTAAATACGCGCCTCTCATTAAAATTGTAAAACCATTGAATGAATTGGGTAATAAATCAATAAAAGATGTATTTAATGAATACAGAGGAAAAGTATTTTTAGACCAACGAAGCAAAGATCCTCGAATTAGAGGTAATGAAGAATATACCGAGTACTTCCTTCCTTTAACGAACGGCATTGAAGATGCAGGATTAAGAAACAGTCTTGACATTAACAATTTGTATAAATTAAAACTTGAATGCGATAAAAAGGCTAAAAATAAACACTAATTTTTTGTTTTCTTAGTATTTTTAGAATTCTTTTTTGTGAAATTCTGTGAGTTTCCGCTATTGTGCGAAGTTTGAATTCTCTTAACACTAAACACATCAGGCATAGATTGTATTGCAGTCATTACACGGCGAAGGGTATCTATATTATCAAGTTCTATACCTAATTCAACGATACCGACTTTCCCTTTTGACTTAACGTTGGCAGAAACAATATTTGTATTATTATCTGAAACCACACTTATAATATCTTTTAAAAGCCCCATTTTTTCGGCTGTTTCAACTCTTATGGTTGTAGTATAAGTCTTGTTGACATTATTTCCTGACCAATGAATATCCAAAAGCCTTTCCGGCGGAATATCATCAAGAGTTTTACAGTCAAGTCTGTGTACACTTACACCCTTAGAGCGTGTGACAACACCGACAATAGGTTCTCCCGGGATAGGGGAACAGCACCGTGCAAAGGAATACAACAAACCTTCCAAACCGATAATATCTTTTTCGGAAGATTTTTTGTTTTTGTGTTGAAAAACGTGTTCTTCGTGCTGCTCTTGTTTTTGAGGTTTTGAAAGTCTGTTTATAATCTTGTTTAATGTAGTTTCGCCGTAACCTAAAGCCGCAAACAAGTCCTCGGAACTTACATAATTCATTTGTTTAGCAACTTTTTCAAATTCACCGGCTTTTACATATTCGTCAAATACTGCTTTAGTAAGTTCGTGTTCAAGGTTAGCACGCCCAATTTCAATATGATCTTCTCTCTTGTTCTTTTTATACCATTGTTTAATTTTTGATGCAGCTTGTTTTGTAACAACAAAATTCAGCCAATCCAATCTCGGCGCTGAAACCTTTGATGTCATAATTTCAACTATATCGCCATTTTTCAACTTCGTATCAAGCTGCGCAATACGTCCGTTTATCAATGCACCTACCGTTTTATGACCGACATCGGAGTGAATACGATATGCAAAATCAACAGGTGTAGCTCCTTGCGGAAGGTCAAAGACATCTCCGTTAGGAGTAAACGCAAAGACCTGATCTGAAAATATATCAAGCTTTACCGAATTTACATAGTCTTCCGCATTGGTCATATCTTTATTGTATTCAACAAGTTTTCTCATCCAGGAAAACTTGATATCGTTTGCTGAATCTGCTCTTTTTGAACCTTTTTCTTTATATCGCCAATGCGCAGCAATACCATATTCGGCTATTTCGTGCATTTGCCAGGTTCTTATTTGTACTTCCAGCGGCTTTTGTCGAGGCCCGATTACGGAAGTATGTAAAGACTGATACCCGTTACCTTTTGGCATTGCTATATAATCTTTAAACCTGCCCGGTATTGGTTTAAATTGGGAATGCACAAGTCCTAAAACTTCATAACACTCTTTTTCGCTGTCAACAATAACACGGACAGCAGTAATATCGTATAAATCATGGAATTGTACGTTTAATCGTTCCATTTTTTTGTAAATACTGTAGTAATGCTTTGCCCTTCCGGTAATTGTTGCATTTATTCCGCTTGCTTTAACCCCTTTTGTGATTGTTTCAATTAAAGCATTGACGGCAAGCTCTCTTTCCGCTTTTTTTTGAGATACAAGCTGTGCAATTTCATAATATTTATCGGGATGCAAATATTTTAAAGACAAGTCTTCCAATTCGGCTTTAATCTTACCGACACCTAATCGATTTGCAAGCGGAGCAAATATATCAATTGTTTCTTGCGCTATTTTTTGCTGTTTAGCTGCTGACATATAGTTTAAAGTTCGCATGTTATGGAGTCTGTCAGCAAGCTTTAAAAGAATTATTCGGACATCACTTGCCATTGCAATAAACATTCTTCTGAAATTTTCAGCCTGACGTTCTTCTGTTGATTTGAATTGTAATTTTCCCAGTTTTGTAACACCTTGAACAAGATTAAGAACATCTTCTCCGAACTTTTCTTTAATCTCCTCAGGCGGAGTGTCCGTATCTTCCAAAACATCATGAAGAAATCCCGCCATTAAGGTGTGTTTATCCGCTCTTAATGATATTAAAATTTTTACAACTTCCATCGGATGAATAATATACGGCTCTTCCGATACTCTGAACTGCCCTTCATGATGCTGTTTTGCAAACTCAAATGTTTGTTCAAGCTCCGCTATATCTTCATCATGATAATGCTCTTTTACAAGCTCAGCCCTTATTTCATCAAATGTAATTGAATAATTCTCTTCCATAACATAGATATAATAAAAGTTTTTTTTATTTTTTTCAAGAGCAATTTAATAAAATCAACCATTTATAGTGGATTAAATACAATCCTCCGAATTGCCACTTAACCTTAAACAACAATTATGGTATTCTTAATCTATGAAGAGAATTTTGATTTGGGTTTTAATAATATTACTTGCTGCTGCTGCGTTAATTTCCTGTATCAGAAAAGATATTCCCGAAGATACCGGATTTATAAACATAAAAAATCAAGATTCCGAAATATCGGAACACCCGCAGCCTAATAAAAATATAACTCTTAACGGAGTTGATTATCTTCAATCGCAAGCGCCTGTAGGAATTTTTGGCGGAGAAATGGTTATTTCCACAATAGGAGAAGGACCAAAAACTTTTAATCCTTGTAACACCAAAGATGCCACATCAGCAACTATGGCAGGATTAATGTATGACGGACTTTTGACTACTGATTCTTACACGGGAGAAGTTATTCCGCAGCTTGCAAAATCCTTTGAAATAAAAGGAAATAACTATATTATCAACTTGAGACACGGTATAAAATGGACTGACGGCGAACCTATAACTGCGGATGACGTAATTTATACTTATGAAGATATTGTATTTAAAGGGCTGGGGAATACTGCCGCAAAAGATGCAATGACAATAAGAGGGAAATTACCGGAGCTGAAAAAAACAGACGATTACACCGTACAATTTACTACTCCCGAACCGTTTGCACCATTTTTGAGACAGCTTACTTATCCTATTGTTCCGAAACACATTTATAAAAAATATTCAGACAAAGGCGATTCCGTATTCAGCGCATTTATGAACCCGAATACTCCGCCAAATAAAATTGTTTCTAACGGAGCTTTTAAGTTAAAAGAATATGTGGCGGCGCAAAGAGTCGTTTTTGTAAAGAATCCTGATTATTACAAAATTAATACAGAAAACCAAAAGCTTCCGTACCTCGACAAGCTTGTATATCTAATTGTCGGAGACACCAATAACGAAATCCTTAAATTTGAAGCTAAAGAAACAGATATGCTTGGATTAAGAGGTTCTAATGTTGCACGGTATAAAATCAAAGAAAATAATTCCGACTACAAAATATACAATCTCGGAGCTGACACAGGAACTTTGTTCCTTGTAATTAATTTGAATAATCAGAAAAATTCTGACGGTAAATGGAATGTTGAGCCTAAAAAACAAAAATGGTTCCAAAACAGAGACTTTAGAGCGGCTGTTGATTGGGCAATTGACAGAGAAGGTATGGTAAAAAATATTGCACAAGGAGTCGCAAAGCCTTTATATACAGCAGAAAGTCTTAATTCAATTTACTTAAATAAATACATAAAAGGTCATCCGCAAGACAAAAACGTATCAAAAGAATCATTAAAAAAAGCCGGATTTGAGCTAAAAAACGGCATTTTATATGATTCATCCGGCAACAGGGTTGAGTTTGACCTGTATACAAACGCAGGAGCATTGGAAAGAGAATCAATCGGCGTAATGATAAAACAAGATTTGGAAGACTTGGGAATGAAAGTCAACTTTAAACCGATTGAGTTCAACTCGCTTGTAAATAAACTTTCAAACACAAACGATTGGGATATGGCAATAATGGGACTTACAGGCTCGCCGCTTGAACCTCATGACGGTAAAAATGTTTGGACGTCAAAAGGGAGTTTGCACCTTTTCAATATGGGTTCCGGCTATAATCAAAAAAGTATTTACCCTTGGGAAAAAGAACTCGATGAAATATTTGAAGAAGGAGCATTAAAACTGTCTTTTAAAGACAGAAAACCTTTATATGACAGATATCAAACAATAATTTATAATGAAAAGCCTATAATCTATTTATACTCGCCGTTAAGAATTACGGCTATAAGGAAAAAATTTAAAAATATTTATCCTGCACCTTTGAGCGGATTGGTTCATAATTTGGACGAAATTTATATTGAGGAGAAAAAATAGTGGAATTTATTAAATTTATTTTCAAACGAATACTTCAAACGATTCCGCTCCTTGTAATCGTGTCATTAATAAGCTTTTTTATTATAAGACTTTCACCGATTGATCCTCTTGCGGAATTAAGATTAAATCCGTCAATCTCACAGGAAACTTTAGACAAAGAAGTTAGGCGATTAAACCTCGATAAACCTATTTTCATACAGTATGTTTCGTGGGCAAAATCATTTGTAAAAGGTGATTTAGGCTACACATCATCCGGAGAAAAGGTTTCAACGAAACTGAAAGAGCGTATTCCGAATACACTCTTGCTGACGACTGTCGTTATTCTAATGACCTGGTCCGCAGGAATCCCGATTGGAATATTAGCCGCATATAAAAAAGAATCGGCATTTGACAGAATTCTGACTATTCTTTCAAGTATCGGAATGGCAATTCCTTCGTTTTTCTTTGCAATTTTAATGCTGATTTTTGCCGTAAAAACAGGATGGTTCCCTGTCGGAGGATTAACAAGCTACAACTTTAACGAAATGAATTTTGCGGGAAAAATCATCGACATAGTTCGCCATATTGCACTTCCCGCAATAGTTTTGTTTACGGTTTCACTATCCGGACTTCAAAGACAAATGAGAGCAAATATGCTTGAAGTTCTTGACAGCGACTATATAAAATTTGCCCGTGCAAAAGGGCTTAATGAATCTGAGGTTGTATTCAAGCACGCTTTAAGAAATGCCGTAAACCCTATGATTACACTTTTGGGATTTGAATTCGCCGGATTACTGAGCGGTGCGGCACTCACGGAGTATGTATTTCAATATCCGGGGTTGGGCAGATTAATTTTGGAAGCAGTTATGAAATCTGATATAAATCTTGTAATGGCGTCATTAATGATGGGTACAATTATGCTGATTGCGGGTAATCTGCTTGCGGATATACTTCTTATGATTACTGATCCGAGAATACGGAACAGGGGATGACAAGCACAGTATAAATTATAAAGAGCAAAAAGAGGCTATACAATGGAAATAATCAAAAAAATATTTAAAGATAAATTTGCAAAAGCGGCATTTATTGTGCTTGCTTTTATCTATTTTGTAATCCTTTTTGCAGACTTTATAGCACCATATTCAAGCACATATTCTGACAGAGAAATGTCATACTGCCCGCCTTCAAAAGTTTATACTATTGACACAGAAGGACATTTTTCAAGACCTTACACATACAACTACACAAGAACTTATGTTCCCGAACTTATGCAAACTGTATACAGACAAGACAGAAGCCAAAAACACTATTTAAAACTCTTTGCAAAAGGAGAAGGATACAAATTTTTAGGTATTATTCCGACACACAGACACCTTATCGGAACGGATGAAGGCGGAAAATTATACCTGCTCGGAACAGACATAAACGGCAGAGATGTATTTTCAAGACTGTTGTTTGGCGGAAGAATTTCTATGACAATAGGATTTTTGTCTTTGTTTATTGTATTTCCGATTGGGTTGTTGTATGGCGGGATTTCGGGGTATTTTGGCGGAATAATTGATACTTTGATGATGAGATTTGCGGAAGCCATAATGGCGATTCCGAGTTTTTACCTTTTGATAATACTTGCGGCAATACTTCCGTCGGGAATGACGAGCGCACAACGATTTTGCTTAATTATTGTAATTCTTGCCCTGATAGGCTGGGCGGGGTTTGCAAGAGTCATCAGAGGAATGGTCTTATCAATAAAAAAAGAAGAATATGTACAGGCTGCAAAAACAATGGGTGCTTCAAATTTGAGGATAATTTTGCGCCACATACTGCCGCAGACAACAAGCTATGTAATAATAGCAATGACTCTTTCCGTACCTTCATATATATTGGCGGAATCGGGCTTGAGCTTTTTGGGGCTCGGAATACAGCAGCCGGATCCGAGCTGGGGAAATATGCTCAAAGAAGCGCAGGAATTTACGAATATTTTATACAGACCATGGCTATTGACTCCGGGGCTTTTGATTTTTACGGCAGTTTTGGCTTTCAATTTGCTCGGTGACGCTATTAGAGACTTTTTGGATCCGAAAAGTGAGTAA
>CADCOS010000045.1 GCA_902803165.1 uncultured bacterium
CTTTTTCTACAGAAAAAGTAACTACATCATGCCGCCCATACCGCCCATGCCTGCCATTGCTGACATATCAGGAGCTTTTGATTCTTCCGGAATATCAACTACAGCAGCTTGAGTTGTTAATAACATTGAACCGACTGATGCTGCATTTTCCAAAGCGCTTCTTGTTACCTTTGCCGGATCGACAATACCTGCGGAGAACATATCTGTATATCTGTTCAATAAAGCATCATAGCCGTATGCATCTTTTTCGCTTCTTACATTATCAACTACGATATCACCTTTAGCACCTGCATTATCAGCGATTGCTCTTAAAGGTACATCAAGTGCTGCCATAAGGATTTTATATCCGCTTTTTTCATCATCAGAATCAAAATTCATTTTTTCAAGTTTAGACTCAAGTTCTTGTTGAACTCTGATTAAAGCAACGCCGCCGCCAGGAACAATACCTTCTTCATTCGCAGCTCTTGTAGCATTAAGTGCGTCTTCAATTCTTAATTTTCTTTCTTTTAACTCAACTTCAGTTGCTGCACCGACTTCTATAACAGCAACACCGCCGGATAATTTAGCCATACGTTCTTGAAGTTTTTCTTTATCGTATTCGCTATCTGATGCTTCAATTTGTTTTTTAATCAAATTAACTCTTTCTTTGACAGCATCTTTTGTTTCGTTGCCTACGACTATGGTTGTTTCGTCTTTGGTAACAGTTACACGTTTTGCGACGCCCATCATAGCAGTGGTAATATTTTCAAGTTTCATACCAAGTTCTTCAGTAAACATCTGGCCGCCTGTCAAGATAGCAATATCTTCAAGCATTGCTTTTCTTCTGTCGCCAAATCCCGGAGCTTTGACTGCAACTGCCCTTAAAACTTTTCTCATAGTATTAACTACTAATGTTGCGAGAGCTTCACCCTCAACATCTTCTGCAATTAATAACAATGAACGTCCGTCACGGGCGACTTGTTCAAGAACAGGAACCAAATCTGCAATAAGATTGATTTTCTTATTTACACAAAGCACATAAGCGTCTTCTAAAACAGCTTCCATTCTTTCAGCATCTGTTACAAAATATGGTGAAATATAACCTTTATCAAACTGCATACCTTCAACAACTTTTAAGTTTGTGCCGAAAGATTTGCTTTCTTCAACTGTAATAACACCATCGTGTCCTACTTTCTCCATAGCTTCTGCAATCAATTCACCTATTTCGGAATTATTACCTGCAGAAATACCGGCAACTTGTGCGATTTCTTCTTTTGTTGAAACAGGATGTGATAAATCTTTAATTTTGTTAATAGAAATTTCAACCGCTTTATCTATACCACGCTTCATTGACATTGGATTAGCACCTGCGGTTAAGTTTTTCAAACCTTCTCTTACTATTGATTGAGCAAGAACAGAAGCAGTTGTAGTACCGTCACCTGCCACATCATTTGTTTTTGATGAAACTTCTTTTAAAAGCTGTGCTCCTGCATTTTCCAAACCATCTTGTAATTCAATTTCTTTAGCAATAGTAACGCCGTCGTTAACGATTTGAGGAGCACCGAATTTTTTTTGCAAAATTACATTTCTGCCTTTTGGTCCCAGTGTAACTTTTACAGCATCAGCTACTGCATCTATACCTTTAAGAAGCGATTTTCTTGCTTCTTCTTCAAAAACGATTTTCTTAGCCATTTTTATATTTCCTTTCACTATAATCCTATAAATTTTGAAAAGAATGGAAAATTGAAAATACCAAAGTAAAAATTATTTTAAAATAATTAATAATTTATTTATTTGTGCAATAACACTAACAATTTTCCATTATCAATTTATTCAACTATTGCCAAAGCATCTTTTATAGACAAAATTTTATATTCAACTCCGTCCATTTTAATATCTGTTCCTGCATATTTAGCATAAAGGATAATGTCACCAACATTAACGCCCATAGGTTCTTTTTCGCCTTTATCGTTAGTCTTACCTTCTCCTACAGCAACGACTTCACCTTTTTGAGGTTTTTCTTTTGCACTGTCCGGAATGAATATTCCGCCTGAAGTTTGTTCGGTATCTTCAATAACTTTAATAACAATTCTGTCTTGTAATGGTTTTAATGCCATAATATAATCCTCCTTTACTAATAACATAATATTTATACTATGTATTTTAAATTTTTATTCAAAAATTAAGGAAATCTTAATTATTCGATAAAAAAAAAGACTTGAGTTATTTAAATTAACCCAAGTCTTTTTTACTTAAAATTATTTAATTTCTTTAAATATCAACGTCGCATTATGCCCGCCAAATCCAAACGAATTTGAAAGAGCCACTCTCACTTTTTTATTTCGTGCCTTATGAGGAACGTAATCAAGATTAGCGACATGTTCATCCTGATTATCAAGGTTTATGGTAGGCGGAACAATGCCCTCTTCTATAGCTTTTGTACAAATTATTGCCTCAACGGCGCCTGTAGCACCTAACATGTGCCCATGCATACTTTTTGTTGAACTTACAAGCAGATTAGGGTTCTTTTCTTTATCTCCGAATATTTGTGCAATTGCTTGTGATTCAGCTATATCACCAAGCCCTGTACTTGTTCCGTGAGGGTTTACATAATCTATATCTTCCGGATTAAGTTCCGCATCCTTTAAAGCCAATTCCATAGCTTTCAAAGCGCCTTTACCTTCCGGATCAGGAGCAACTATATCATGTGCATCAGCGGTTTGAGCATATCCTACGACCTCTGCATATATATGAGCTCCCCTTGCTTTTGCATGTTCATATTCTTCTAATACCATGACACCGGCACCTTCACCCATTACAAATCCGTCACGGTCTTTGTCATAAGGTCTTGATGCTTTTTCAGGTTCATCATTTCTTTTCGACAAAGCTCTGCAAGCCGTGAATGCACCCATACCTAAATTTGAAATCGTTGCTTCACAACCGCCCGCTACTACAACATCAGCATCACCATATTGTATGGAGCGGAGCGCATCACCAATGGAATGTGTACCTGTTGCACAAGCTGAAAGCACCGCTTTATTAATCCCTTTATAACCATGCTTTATGGAAATCCTTCCTGATGCCATATCTGCAATCAGCATCGGGACAGTAAACGGAGAACATTTTGTCGGACCTTTTTCTATCATTGCAATATGATTTTTTTCAAATGTATTGAATCCGCCGGCAGCGGCACTTACTATTACACCTATTCTGTACGGATCAATTCCTGCATTATCAATCCCTGCATCTGCAATAGCTTCATCTGCTGCAACCATAGCAAATTGAGTATATCTGTCCATTCTTTTTGCTTCTTTCGGATCTAAATAATCCTCAGGATTAAAGTCCTTATTCTTTATTTCAGCTGCAATTGTAACGGTATGTCCTTCAAGTGACATGTTTTCAATATGTGAAACCCCGCTTTTACCCTCTACCATGGATTTCCAAAAATTCTTTATTCCTATGCCGCATGGTGTTACGGCACCCATTCCGGTTATTACTACTCTTCTTTTTGTCATATTTCCCTCATCTGTATTTATTAATAACTCTTTGGTTATATTATCACAAAAATAAAAAGGGTGGTAAATATTAAATATTTTCCACCCTTTTTAAACTAATCATGCATAACTAATTATGAATGAGACTCAATATAGTTAACTGCATCTTGAACTGTTTGAATTTTTTCAGCTTCTTCATCAGGAATTTCGCAACCGAATTCTTCTTCA
>CADCOS010000046.1 GCA_902803165.1 uncultured bacterium
CTTTTATCCTTCTCTTACAAGTTGAGCAATATACTACAAACATGAAAGTGTATTGTAAAATCACACACCTTAGGTCGGATTTGAAAAAGTCGAAAAATTGTCATTTTTCAGACTTTTTCCGCATCCTCATAAATAAAAAATTTCCTCTAAATACAGGTTTGATTTTTTTTAAAACGTTATTAAAATATAGTTGTAAAATTGTAAAAAACATAAGGAGATAACTTATGAGCAAAAGATTAGACGGAACATCAATGTTTACAGGTATAAATTCAGGTTTTACAAATGCTTTTTCACAGCTCTCAAGTCAATACAGCGATGGGCTTACTCTTGAAAATTTAACTGAAGCCCTTTCAAATACAAATATAGTAAATAATTTGAATAATACGACTTTTGCTTCATATATGACAAATAATTTTAATTCAATAGATAAAGACCATGACGGGAAAATTTCCGCATCGGAAATACAAGATTTAATGGCTCAAATGGCAACTCAAGGTTTAACAAGAGAACAAATAACAGCTCTTGCAGGCTCTTCCGGTTTAACTTCTTTACAAGAAACAGTTCTTTCTCATTTTGAGGATATTGATAAAAACCATGACGGAAAAGTTACTAATCAAGAAATTCAAGCTTACGGTGTAGAATCAGATTTGGAAAAACAAAAAGTATCAGATAAAAACAGAATAGTAAATAATATGTCTATGTTTTATTCCAACGACACAAAATACGAAGGAAGTTTGTTAGATTACAGATATATTGATAATGAATCATAAGCAAAATTAATAAAATCTAAGATTTTAATGTATAATATATTTCATTAAGGAGTAATTTATGACAATAAAATCTTGGACTGATTATTTTTTAGATATGGCAAAAACCTGTTCATCACGCTCTAATTGTTTAAGAGCTCAAGTAGGTGCCGTAATAGTGGGACAGGATAAAAAAATAAAAGCTACGGGTTATAACGGAACACCGTCAGGGGTTGAGTCTTGTTATGAAAGAGGATTTTGCTACAGAATAGAAAATAATATACCTTCAGGTACTTGTTACGAAACTTGCCGCTCAATACATGCCGAACAAAATGCAATTATTCAAGCAGGTCAAGACCGTTGTGTCGGTGCATCCATGTATATTTACGGTCATAATTTTATATGTATTTTATGTAAAAGATTTATTGTTCAATCAGGTATTATAGATGTTTATTTAAAAAAAGATGATAATTCCGAAATTTTACATGTTTCAGTTGAAGATATAAAAAGAGAACTTGAACAGCCTGAAAAATTAAAAGTTTAAATTTGGAAATTTATAAAAATGAAAAAAATAGTATCTTTAATATTAATAACAATTTTTTTAAGTACAAATTCCGTTTACGCTAAATTAGTAAAAGTAAAAGCTTTATCTGATTTTACAACGGAAAATCCGCCTAAAATATGGAAAATAGAAATAGTTGATGAATTTGAAACAAAAAACGGAATTATTTGTTATTCAGGTTCGGTTATAACAGGAAAAATTCAGAATGTTAAAAGTCCTAAAAGATTAAAACGTAATGCAGTATTTACTTTTATACCTACAGAACTTTATGATTCTATATCAAAAAAAACTATTCAAATAAAAGAAAATATAAAAGGTAAATATAGTACTATGTCTGATATAACAGTAGGTTCTGTAGTTAAAACAGGAGCTGTTGCAGCAGGTTCTCATTTTATAAACGGTTTTATAGGACCAAGCGTTGCTTTGGTGGAAGGTGCCGTTAAAAATGAAGAAGGAAATCGTGCAAAATCAGCTGCTAAATCAGTTTATGAAAGTACACCGGTATCTTATATTGAAAAAGGTAAGGAATTGGAAATTAAAGAAAATCAAATATTTGTCATGAATTTTAAATTAAGTGAAGACGATGAAGACGACGAATATGAAACAGATTTGGAATCTGTTAACAAATAAATTAATAATGATGAAAAATTAATTTAGTAAGAACTATGTTATAATATATATAAGCCTGTATTTTAAAAGGAGAAAATAATGTCTACCCTTAGAAATGAAAGAGTCAGAAAAGAATTAATGCGTGATATTTCAGAGATTTTACGCCGTGAAATAAGAGGTCTTGAAGGCGTTGTATCAGTTGTGGATGTGGAAGTTTCTCACGATAATTCTTTTGCAAAAGTAATATATAGTGTTTTAGGTTCTCCTGAGCAAGTTGAGAAAGATAAAGAAGTTATTGAAAAAAATACGGGAAGAGTACGTTATGAAGTAGGTAAAAGAATAAGACTTCGTGTTACTCCGGAAATTAAATTTATATATAGCGACGGACTTGAACAGGGTTCAAGAGTTCTTGATTTAATTGATAAAATTTCTAAAGGTGAAATCAAGTAATGTTTGGGTTTATAAATATTTATAAACCCAAAGGTATGACATCTCATGATGTTATATATGTTTTAAGATGTGTTACTAAAATAAAACAAATAGGTCATACAGGCACTCTTGATCCTTTTGCAGAAGGTGTTTTACCTGTTTGTATAGGAAAAGCCACACGTTTGATTGAATACTTAAATGATGATAAAGCTTATATAGGAACTGTTCAGCTCGGCAAATCAACAACTACTTATGATATAGAAGGCGAAACAATTAATATTTCCGATAAAAAAGTTACCGCAGAAGAAATCGAATCCGCTTTAAACTTTTTCAGAGGTGAAATAGAACAATATCCTCCCATTTATTCTGCAATAAAAGTTAAGGGTAAAAAATTATACGAATATGCAAGAAAAGGCGAAGAAGTTAAAATAGAACCCAGAAAAGTCAAAATTAACAGGCTTGAAATACTTGAGTTTAATAATATTCAAAACAAATTGAAAATCTTAATAGAATGTTCTAAAGGTACGTATATTCGCTCTATTGCCAATGATTTGGGAGAAAAATTGGGAACTTACGGACATTTGATAAATTTAGAAAGAATAAAAGCCGGCAAATTTTTAAAAGAAAATTCTGTAAATCTAGATAGTATAAAATCAATCGAGGATGTGCGGAATAATATTATTAATCCGTTAGAATATCTTGATTACCCAAAATATGAATTAAATAATGAAGAATTAAAATTGATATCAAACGGAAGAAATATAAATATTTCAATGAAAGACGGAGTAACAATTTTAATTTTTGATAATAAAATTGCAGCCATTGGTGAATGCAGAAATAATATTTTTGAATGCAATAAGGTTTTTGTAAACTAATAACTATTTCAAAATACAAAATAAAATGAATATTTTACTGCATTGTTATTATTCTCGTTTTTATATTGCAATTAAATATATTTATGTACAATATCTATAAAAAAATCTCTTCTTTTATTTGCTTTTATTTTACTATCATTCAAATCATAAATAGATTCTAAAGCTTTATCAATTGAATTATTGTTTTTACCTTGAGATTCACGAATTTTTAATAATTCGCCATGGTCAAGAAATTTACCGCCGCAATTATTACATACATCAATTTCTATCTCGCCGTCAGCTGCTCCCATTCTTGTCATAGGCATTTCATAACAGCAAGGACAATATCTTACGGCATTTTTATCAATTGATTCAAAAGTTTTACCTTCAATACTGTTAATAATTTCATCTATTTTTTCGTGATTTTCGTCACATTTTTCCAATTCTCTGTTGTCAAAATTAATTCCGCCGCAGCCATCAATACAAATATCAATATTTATACCGGAATCTTGTATAAATATTTTTTTCATTTCTTTTCCGCATGCGGGACATTTGATTACATCTTTGTTATCTGCCATAAAACTCTCCTAATTTAAAACTAAATCGCCATTCTTTTTGATATGTTCAATTAAACCGCCATCATTAAGAAGTTGAATCATTACATCAGGAAGCGGTTCTATCATTGTTGTTGTTCCCTTTGTAATATTTTTTAAAATACCTTCTTTTATATCCAAATCCAATTCATCTCCGGCATCAATTCCGTCAGTATCGCATTCTATTGCCAAAAGACCTATGTTTATCGCATTTCTGTAAAAAATTCTTGCGAAAGATTTTGCAATAACAGCACCCACGCCGGCAATTTTAATAATTTGCGGAGCATGCTCTCTTGAAGAACCAAGTCCGAAGTTATTTCCGGCAACTACAAAATCACCTTTTTTCATTTCTTTTGCAAAATTTTCGTCTGCATCTTCAAGAACATGTTTTGAAAACTCTTGCAAATCAGAACGTAAATGAAATAATCTGCCCGGTGCTATATGGTCAGTTGAAATATTATCTCCAAATTTAAAAGCTTTACCCTTCATATTACTTCTTTCAAATTAAAATTAATTTCTTAATTGCATAGGCATTATAAGATATATGTAATCTTCTTCGGAACATGGTGCAAATACTGTCGCAGAAAGCGGAGTATTTAATCTAACCGCAATTTCATCACATTCGACAATCTTTAAAAATTCAAGTACAAATTTGTAGTTAAAGGCAATTGTTAAAGGTTCACCCGAATATTTTATATCAATAATGTCTTGAGAATTACCTGCTTCCGGAGAGTCGCCGGATAATTTTAATTGATTATCCGCAAATTCAAATTTAACTATGCCCGTTTTTTCATTAACCATAATTGAAACTCTTTCCAGAGCCATTATCAAGTCATATTTGTTAAACAAAGCTTCTTTAGGGAAGGTTTGCGGAATAAGTTGATTATATTTAGGAAATTGTCCTTGCATTAAACGGGTAATAATTTTTGTTTTATCAATAGTAATAACTACTTTTTTAGCTTCTTTGCATATTTTAATGTTTTCGGAATCAGTCAAAGCCGATATTTTTGAAAGTTCTGCCAATACTTTTGAAGAAAGAAGCATTTCAAATGCTTTCTCGCTGTCTGCGGAATTATTTTTAACAACTTCTCTTACTCTTGCAAGTCTGTTACCGTCAGTTGCTGCCATTTCTAAGATGTTTTTGTTAACTTCACAAACAACTCCCGAAAGCATGTTATTGGTTTCATATCCTGCCGCTGCGGAAACTACATGTCTTATAGCTTTTGTGAAAGGCTTTGCTTCAATTTCTATAGAATCTTCTTCGGAAATATTTTCTTCAACTTGAGGAAATTCATTAGCGGAAATACCTATAATATCAAATTTTGATTTTTTACAAGTAATTGTCGCAGATGAACCGGCCAATTCAATTTTTACAAGCTCATCTTGTAATCTTGAAATAATATCGCCAAGTTTTTTTGCCGGAAGTGTAAATTTACCTTGTTCTTCCACATTAGCGTTTATCAGAGTTGTAATTGACAAATCGAAATCAGTAGCAGTTAATTTTATCTGATTATCACCCTCGGTTTCTATTAAAATATTAGCCAAAACCGGCTGCAAACCTCTTACAACAGTAGCTCTTTCAACAATTCTTATTCCGTTTAATAAATCATCTTTTCCGGCAACAAATTTCATAAAAACACCCTCAAATCTTTTCTAACAGTGATATTTTAGTACAAAAATCCATATATGACAAGAGTTTTTATAATAAAATTAAAAAACGTGTGTATTTCATCAATTTACCAATCACCCAATCACCTATTTTCGTGATTATGTGATTATGAACGTTTTCCTATTCACCTATTCACTGGATTCTTCGGTCGTTTCACTCCCTCAGCATGACAAAATTTTCCATTTTCCATTTTCAATTTTCCATTTAGATAACTGGATTGCTTCGGGCTTTTGCCCTCGCAATGACGGAATCACCTGATCACCTGATCACTTGGTCACCTAATTTTCCATTTTCCATTTTCCACTTTCAATTTTCCATTAGCCTGATCACCTAATCACTTATTCACCTATTCATTGGATTCTTCGGTCGTTTCACTCCCTCAGAATGACAAAATTTTCCATTTTCCATTTTCCACTTTCAATTTTCCATTAGCCTGATCACCTATTTCCCCCTGTTGTCAAAAAAACATGTTTGTTATACGATTTTATTGGTTTTATAGCTTGATAGGTTCGCCCTAGTCGGAATATAAAATTTCTTGGTCACTTGGTCACCTGATCATCTGGTCACTTTTATAGCTGATGAAGATATAAGGCCCGTAGTAAAACACAGTTAAAAACAAAAGGAGACAAAAGATGTCAACAGCATCACTTATCGAATTACTTGAAGCAGGTGTACATTTCGGACACCAAACACAACATTGGAACCCTAAGATGAAACCGTATATTTATGGTGCAAGAAACGGTATTTATATCTTAGATTTGAGAAAAACAACAGATTTACTTGATGCAGCTTATGAAGCTGTTAGAGAATATTCTGCAAAAGGCAGAAACGTACTTTTTGTAGGTACAAAAAAACAAGCTGCCGAAGTTGTTGCTGAAGAAGCTCTTCGTTCAGGTGCATACTACATTAACAGAAGATGGCTTGGCGGTATGTTAACTAACTTTGAAACAATCAGAGGAAGAGTTAATAAATTAAGAGAAATGGAAGATTTTGTTTCTTCAGGTCATGCAGAAAAATTACCTAAAAAAGAACAAGCTCAATTGAACAGACAGATTGCTAAATTAAGCAAAACTTTAGGCGGTATTAAAGAAATGAGAGGTTTACCTGATATTATATTTGTTGTAGACCAAGCAAAGGAAGATATTGCTATTGCTGAAGCTAACAAATTAGGTATTCCTGTTATTTGTTTAGCTGATACAAATGCTAATCCTGACGGAATTAACTACATTATTCCGGGTAATGATGATGCAATCCGTTCAATCAAATTAATTACTTCAAAACTTGCTGACGCTGTTTTGGAAGGCAAACAATTAAGAGAAAATAACGCTAACAAGAAAGAAAAAGTAGAAGCAGTTACAGCTGCTGATGCCGGCGTTGCAGAAGCTGAAACAGCAAATGTGTAATTTATATTAATGGAAAATGGAAAGTTGAAAATTATTATTTATAAAAATTTCCATTTTCCATTATCAAATTTCCATTATTATTAAGACAATTAAAATAAGGAGAAAATAAATGAATATAACAGCTACAATGGTAAAAGAACTTCGTGACAGAACAGGTGCAGGCATGATGGATGCTAAAAAAGCTCTTGTTGAAGTTGATGGCGATATGGAAAAAGCAATGGAAGTTCTTCGTCAGAAAGGTATCGCTTCTGCTGATAAGAAAATGGGCAGAATCGCTGCTGAAGGAAGAGTTGGTTCATTCGTATCCGATTCATTAGGCGCAATGATTGAAGTTAACTGTGAAACAGACTTCGTTGCAAAAAATGCTGAATTTATTGAACTTACAAACGGTTTGGCTGAAATGGTTGCTAATTCAAATCCGTCTGATGTAGATGCACTTTTAGCTATGACTTGCCCTAAATGCGGTAAAGTTGTTGCTGATGTTATCAAAGAAAAAATCGCTTCTATCGGTGAAAAAATTACTGTAAGAAGATTTGTCAGATATGAAGGAAATACAGCTACATATATCCACAACGGTAAAATTGGTGTTCTTCTTCAAACAAGCGAAAAGAATGATGCTTTGGCAAAAGATATTTGTTTACACATTGCATCTTCTGCTCCTGAATTTGTTTCAAGAGCTGATATTCCTGCTTCTGTTATTGAAGAAGAAACAAGAATCGAAATGGGTAAAGAAGATTTGGCTAACAAACCTGAACAAATCAGAGCTAAGATTGTTGAAGGCCGTGTAAACAAATTAATGGCACAAAGATGTTTAATCGAACAACCGTTCGTTAAAGATCCTAACCAAACAATTGAACAATTGATTTCAGGCAAATTTTCTATCGTTAAATTTGACAGATTCGTTCTTGGCGAAGGTCTTGAAAAGAGAAACGATAACTTTGCAGATGAAGTTATGAGCCAATTAAACAAGTAGTTTAATTTAAACTAAATATATAGAGGCGGTCAATGTTCATTGACCGCCTTTTTTATATCATATATTTTTCGATTTTTATTAAAAAACTGCTGTTACAATAATATAGGTTGTTTTTTTATAAATTCTATCCATTGATCCGCGGAAGTTTCCGTCAAATACATATTTGGCATAAAGTTTACCAAAGGTTTTCCGCCGTTGTTATAATAATCACACAGACAATTTTCAATAGAATGAGAAAGGTTTATAACCTGCTTGCCGTCTTTTTCTTCAACGGATACGAACTTAAAATTATCTTCCGGTGATTTTTTGTTAAAGCCGCATAGAGTTTTAACCACGCCTACAAGATTATCCATTTCTTCATACTTCGGCTCTAATCTATATCCCATATTGTAATGAAACGGAAATGAATTTCCTTCTGCCGCAATACAAACATTACCAAAATTATTCATTAACATTCTTTCAACTCTCATTTGGTGAAGTCTTGTTCCGATTCCTCCATATTTATCATTACCGTTTGATTTCATGTAAGAATCAACTTTTTCAAAAAGTTCTTTTTCCCCAAACTCATTATCCGCAAAGACTGCACCGAATTTAGGTGTAATCATTTGTGCATCATTATTAATATAAAAATGTGTGCCTCCGACTTTGGTAAATTTTTGACCGTTTATATCAATATCACCATTGCTGTCTTTGACCATAATGATGTAGCGTTCCAGAGACTTATCATCATCGCTAATCATTGCAACAAATGCTTCGACGGGGGTATTCGTTTTTTTGTCTATTAATGTGGTAATTCTGGCACCGCTTTCATCAATACGATTTGTTGGTATATATTGAGGGTTTGAGAGAATTTTGAAAGTTTTGGACTTTATTCCGTCAACATAAGGTATTGTATTAATGTAAATATCTTTGGCAGGCTGTCTTTCAAGTTTTATAGCCTTGAAATTAAACATATTTTTTGCCGCCGGTACTAATATTTCTCTGAAAAAATTTATTTTTTGTCCGTTTATACGCATATTTTTTACCTTCTACTAATTTAAAACACGTAAAAATTTTTTTTGCGGATATATTTTGAACTTTACTAAAACCAAATAATACCTTCAAGCGAACAGTTATTTTATGCCATGTAACAAAATATTAAGGTCAAAAACCTTATAATTACTGTATAAGTATAACTTTTGTCCAACTAAAGTATAAAATTTGAAAAAAACATTAAAGTTTTTCAAAAATTTGCCGTTATACATATTGTAGAGATTTTATTTTGATTAAAAATTATATTCAGGAAGGTATACAATGGCAGACAAAGAAGAAGAAATGGGCGCATCACTGTTTTCAAGAACTCTTGATATAATGGAAAATGATCCGCTTGAAGAGATTTTTGCTCTTAATATGGGTGATTTTGTATCCGAGTTTTTGATTTCAGAAGACCTTGCCAATAAAATAGGCAGAAGTGTTAAAGACAAAACACAAAGTCTTAAATCTCAATTAAAAGAGCTCATTTCAATATATTCTCTTGATAATACACTATGTGTTTTAGGATTTGATTCAAAAGACGAGTATGTTGTCTATAACTCCATTGCCAAAACAATTACGCAAATTCTTGATGTAGATGCATGTCATATTTATTTAACGGAAGAATTTACAAAAGGTTTAAATTTTGATAATAAATTTCTCGGTCTTGTCGGTTCTTCAATAGATTTTGACGAAGATATTTACGCAAAAAAACTCGGATATTCTCATGATGATAAATCGATCGTTGTTAAAGCGTTTAATAATTTAGAGAAAGTTCAAATAAAAGATATCTCGGAAATAAAAGATTTTGTTCCGAAATACGAATTGAAAGAATTTGATGTAAAATCACTTGCAGTAGTTCCTATGCATAACAATGCTTATGTTGTAGGTGTAATCGTTATTGAAAATTACAAAGAAAAAAGTATAAAACGTGCGTATATGAATCTTTTGGAAAGTATAGCAAGGCTTTTCGGAACATCTATGCACCTTCAAAAAGCAATAGAACATACAGAAGAACTTATCAAGGATGATGAAGTTCTTCCGGAAGAGTTGCAGCAAATGAGAGCTGAGCTAACCGCCCTGATTGGAGATTTGGGTTCTAATCAACAAGTGTTTGTTGAAAAACTTGCCGCATCTGTTGATGAAAAAGGTCAGTACAAAGTTGCTCATTCGCAAAATACAGCTGATTTATCGAAGAAATTATGTAAACAATTAGGCTTGAATGAAAAGACGACAGATCTTGTGTATTATGCGGGTTTACTGCAAAATATCGGTAAAATCACTTTGCCTGAATCTCTGTTTACAAATAAAGGAAAATTATCTAAAGAGGAATGGGATAAGCTTCAAAACCACCCGAATGTCGGAGTTAATTTGCTTATGAATATTAACTTCCTGTCAGAAGTTATTCCTTATATCCATTATCACAAAGAACGTTGGGACGGAAAGGGCGAACCGGAAGGTTTGAGCGGAAATTCTATTCCGTTCGGTTCAAGAATTATTGCCGTTGCGGATGCTTACACGGCAATGACTTCGGATCGTTCATACAGAGATGCTATGAGTAAAGAAGAAGCATTAGGTATAATTAAAGAAGAAGCCGGAATCAAATGGGATCCGGATGTTGTAAATGCCCTGTTTGAGCTTTTAAAAGCTTAATTATAGCTCTCCGATTAAATCATATTCTGTTGAATCAACAATTTTTACTTGTTCAATATCACCGGGGACAACAGGTTTGTCAGATTTTATATTAACGATTCCGTCAATTTCAGGTGCATCATATTGAGTTCGTGCAATAATCTCACCGTCATCGGAAAGACACTCTATAATGCAAGGAATAGTTTTTCCTATAAGTTTTTTATTTCTTTCAATAGAAATTTCCTGCTGAATTTCCATAAGTTTTTTATACCTTGCTTTTGCAACTCGTTTCGGAACTTGCGGTTTCATATTGTAGGAAGGAGTTCCTTTTTCCCTTGAGTAGCAGAATACACCCATTCTGTCAAATTTCATTTCCCGTACAAAATTGCATAAATGTTCGAAATGTTCTTCTGTTTCTCCCGGATATCCTACAATAAATGCTGTTCTTATTGAAACATTCGGAATTAATTTTCTTATATTTTTTATCATAGGTTTGTAATCAAATGAAGGGCGATTCATCATTTTTAACATTTCCGGATGTGAATGTTGAAGCGGAATATCCACGTATTTTACAACTTTTTCAGATTCCGCTATAGTTTTAAGAAGTTCGTCATTCATTTGTGTCGGATAAGCGTACATAACCCTTATCCACCCTAAACCTTCTATTTTATTTAATTCCCGTATAAGTTCACTTAGCATTGGTTTTTTGTATAAATCTATTCCGTAGCCGGTTGTATCTTGTGCTATAAGTATAATTTCCGTTACGCCGTTTTTTACCATGCCTTTTGCTTCTTCAAGAATATCTTCCATTTTTCTTGAATGATAATCTCCTCTTAAATACGGTATAACGCAATATCCGCATCGGTAATTACAACCGTCCGCTATTTTTATATAAGAACTTGCGCCCATTGTTATCTGCTGACGTTTTACTTTTTCCGGATAAATAAAATTTGGCGATTTGCTGACTTCAAGAGAATATTCTCCTTTTTCAAGGTTTTTTATTACATCAACAATTTTTGTAAAATCCGTTGTTCCAATCATGCCGGCAAGTTCGGGAATTTCTTTTTTTAATTCTTCTGAATGTTTTTGGGCAAGGCATCCGGCAACAATTACTTTTTTACCTTTTTGAACAAGTTCAAGAATTGTTCTTACGGATTCTTTTTCTGCGTCACAAATGAAAGAACAGGTATTTACTATGACAATATCAGATTCGTTTTCGTCCAAAGTTATTTGATAACCATGCTCCGAAAGGATACCTAAAATTAACTCGGAATCAACTAAATTTTTCGCACAACCGTGACTTATAAGAGCTATTTTTTTCATACAAAAAGTCTATCACAGCTTGAAATTCTTATCAAATGAATTTTTCATAGGAATTCTTTTTTGTCAACACAAAATAGCTTAAAATTCAGGTAAATTTTTGTAAATATTAATTTTTATCAGAAAGCATGGGCGGCATGGTCAATTGTAAATTTTTTTAGTAAATTGTTTACTTGATACAAAAAAATTAAAGCTATATGATAATAATTGAGGAGAGCGAAAGGAGTGATGGCTGTTAGACTTGGGGAGAGTCATAAGTAAAAAAGAGGAGAGAAATTCACAAATCAATTATTAGAGAATCCAACAACAAGTAAAAAAAGTTTGGGTAGGAAATTTGGAGATTAAAAAACGGCTTTTAGGCCGTTTTTTTTTAACAATTGAGAATCGGATAATTTTCCACTTTCCATTTTTAGCCTGATCACTTGATCACTTGGTCACCTCAAATCACTGGATTCTTCGTCACTTTGTTCCTCAGAATGACGGAATATCACTTGGTCACCTGGTCACCTGGTCACTTGATCACATGGTCACCTATTCACGATTATTCACTGGATTCTTCGGTCGTTTCACTCCCTCAGAATGACAGAATATCACCAAATCACCTGATCACCTGATCACTTGGTCACCTATTCACTTTACTTTCTGTATTTAAAAAGCGTAAATATTGCTTGAACTCCGTCCTTCCAATTTATTTTTTTACCTTCGGCATTAGTTCTGGC
>CADCOS010000047.1 GCA_902803165.1 uncultured bacterium
GCTCCAGTGGCGGAATCGGTAGACGCGTTGGACTTAAAATCCAATCGGGGTTCTCCCTCGGTGCCAGTTCAAGTCTGGCCTGGAGCATTTTCTGAAAGCTCACATTATGTGGGCTTTTTTGGTATTTGATTCTTGACAATGTCGGGGTAAAATTAAATTATAAATGTGGGAGTTTTTCAGACATGAAAAAAGTTTTAATTTCAATAATGGTATTGTCAATATTTACACAAGGGTTTTGTTTTGCGCAGATTAGTAAGAAGGAGAACGGAAAAATGGCAGATAACAAAATTGTACAAACAGCGGGGAGAGATAATTTAGGCAGTTTTGCTCCCGAATTTGCACACTTTAATGATGATGTTTTGTTCGGAGAAAATTGGAATAATAAGGATTTAACTCTAAAAACCAGGTCATTGATAACCGTAGTTGCATTAATGTCACAGGGAATTACGGATAATTCGATAAAATATCACCTTCAAAATGCAAAGAATAACGGAGTAACGAAAGCGGAAATTGCGGCAGCCATTACTCATACAGCATTTTACGCAGGATGGCCTAAGGCGTGGGCGGTATTCAATCTTGCAAAAGAAGTGTGGAATGAGCCTGAAAAAGCTTTAACAGAAAAAGAAAAGTATGCGCAAACCATAATGTTCCCTGTTGGAGAGCCAAATGATGCTTACAAACAATATTTTATCGGACAAAGCTATCTTGCGCCTGTTTCAACAAGTCAGGTAAAAATATATAACGTAACATTTGAGCCAAAATGCAGAAACAATTGGCATATACACCGTGCAAAATCCGGCGGAGGACAAATGTTAATTGCTGTCGGCGGGAGAGGATACTATCAGGAATGGGGGAAATCTCCTGTTGAAATGAAGGCTGGCGATGTTATAAATATACCTGCAAACGTAAAACACTGGCATGGTGCGGCACCTGATTCGTGGTTCTCGCATTTGGCTGTTGAAATTGATGGTGTTGAAACTTCAAACGAGTGGTTGGAAGCTGTATCCGATGAGGAATATAGCAAGCTAAAATAGAGAGCTTTAGAGGTTTTAATCCAAAATATAAATTTTCTGTCTGCATTCTTCAATTTCTTTGAATGCAGACATTATATTTTGTTTGAGTAAATTTATAAGGATTTGCAGCTTAGGTTCACCCTCTGCAATTTCTTCCATGATGTCTATTAAATATTTTGAATCGACAAGTTTGTCTGAAATATTTCTTCCCAATTCTGCAAGGTTTAATTCGCTTTCCATAAGAACTCCTTTGTTACAATTATATTACAATTAAATTGCATGCAAATTATAATATAATTGCAATTGAAATGTCAATATAATTACAATAAACTTATAACAAAGTTGAATTTTATTGCAATAAGGATGACGTTATGCCAGAAGAAAAAAAGAGATTTGTATTGCTTGTAGACAACGACATATTTGAGAAATTTAAAGCTTTGGCAAAAGAACAAAACCGCACGGCGGGTAATTTAGGCACAAAGCTTGTTAATGATTATGTAAAAGAAAACTTCAAAAAATAATAGTTTATTTTTCGGCTCTTACAGACAAATCATAGTCTACAATACTTTCTGAACTTATTGTTTTATCAAGCCAAGAGGTTTGAATATCACAAATATTCACACCGTCTTTTGTAATTTCATGTACATAAGTATTAGGGATATCAGTTCTGTATGATGAACAATTCAGAATATCATCTAAGAAAGACTCTCTGTTAAACCTTATATATAGTGATTTTAAGGAATGCGTTTTCTTGAATTCATTGGTAGCTGTTGCCTCTGCCAGATTCAAATAACTTTTATTATTAACATGTTTATTGAAATCTATATCCGAAAGATTGTTTTTGTGGTTGATTTCACTCGCCTTTTCAAGCTTTGTTTCCGGTATGAATTTTTTATGTTCACCAAAAACTTTTTCATCACATATTTCAAATTTTTCCTTTGCGATATCAGTTTTTACAGGTCTTTTGGTATTATTATCAAGTAAAAACCAGCAACTGTCACCTTGCGCAAACACTTTATTTTTATAATAAAGTCTGTAATCGGCGTAAATCTTTAGTTTTGTTATTTCTGAAATCCAAATTTCAATCGTAATTTCTTCAGACCAATAAGGAAGTTTATCTAAAAATTCTATATTGAATTCACCGACCACCCATATTAAATTGTGAACAAATAAATCATACGCCGCAATCATTTTTGTACCGCATAGTCTGGCAAAAGCATCCTGAAGATACATAATTGCAGAAATCGGTCTTAATCTGTATTCGTATAAATCCATGTTATCAAGTATTACATTGTAATTATGTGAGTATTTCATTATTTAACAGCTCCTATACCGCGAAGAATACCAATCATTCCTTCTGCGGCAACATCATTTATAATCTTACCGTCTTTATTATAATAATAAAAATTCATAACACAAACATTTATCTTATTTCCTGTCGGCGGTATACTCAGGAATTCGCCGTCATGAGTTCCCGTAAGTTCCCATTTAACAGCAACTTTATCAGAATCAGCGGCTAAATCTTTAATATGCCACTGAACATCGCTAAAACCTTTCCTCATCCATTGAACTACTGATAGATAACCTTTTCCGCCGTATAAAGGTTCGGGACTTGCAGGAGTGTAAAACGGCGCATCGTTTGCCACTAATTTTTCAGCAAGGGTTTCATCTGCTGTATTAATCATTTTCTCAAATTCATACATTAGGTTTTTATTGCGTTCCGTAATATCCATAAAATCTCCGTTATTTTCTTTACTGCTATGTTAATACTAGCATAAAAAATTAACAAAAATTAACATTAAGTATATACTTTTGTAGAATTAATATTTTTTTGTATAATAATATCCTTAAAAAGGAGTATTTATATAAATGCATATTCACAAAATCGATTCAACAACATCATTTAACGGCTTGTGGGAGCCTGTTAAAGTATTAAAAAAAGAAACAGGTGTATACAACAGAAACAAAGTTCTGTATACGCTAAAAGACTTTGTTTACCATCCTTTTATTAACGAAACCGAAGCGGAAATAAAAGCTGCTACCGAAAAATATTTCTTTGGCAGAAATTTCTCTTTATGGGACAGATTTGATAACCATCATAAATGCGATATTATCCAGATGAACAGGATTAAGATAGGAGAAAAAGTTCTTAAAGAAAAAGAAAATGAATACATAGCAGACGGATGGACTACTGAACCTATCGCAGGAATCCCTAATGATGAAGCATTCAAACAATCCTACTATAATGATACTTATGCAGCTTTTGATGTAAGCATGATGGATGCTGAGCGGGTTAAAGACGTTGCATCCAGACACTTTGATACAAAAGCTTAACTAAATAGCGGGATACTGGCAAAAAATATTTTTATGAGTTTTGAATATAGTATGAACGTAAGTTTTAAAGCAAGATTTATTCAAAATGCAAGTGTTTTGCGTATAAATAAAGACAACTCATTGAAAGAAACCCCTGTTTCTTTTGTTAAAATGAGTGAGCTTGATACTGAGGATATGTATGCAATGAATAAAATTGCAAATAATTATAAAAGAGCTTTCAATGAACAAATGAGTAAAAAAGATGATCCCGACAGCGAAAATTATGCGGAAAGTATAAGAAATAATTTCAACCATATTTATAACAACCCCGATATGAGAGGATATAAAGACTTCTTTGCACTTACTACACAGCAAGAAGGTTTTGAATACATAGATAATCAGAAAGTGTTAGGTTTGGCTGAAACTTTTAATGATGTTTTAGGTGATTTTCTGGAGGTCAGATTTTTACAGACAAACCCTTTGCATAAGTTCGGAGAAAACACTCGTGAATTTAAAAAAATCGGAACTGCAATTTTAGATTGTTTGAGAAATTATTTTAAAGGCAGAACTATATATTTACAAGCTGATTATAATGTGATTGATTTTTACAAAAAATACGGTTTTGAAGTGCTTAAAGAAAATAACATGATTTTTAAAGCATAACAAATTGCTCAACTCGGGAATTTCAATAATTGTCTGACTTAAGTATTCTATGTTAGACTAAGAGAGGAGAGTATATTATGAACAAAAACATTTTAACCGTATTATTAATTTTTTTAGTACCTATAGCGGTATATTGGACTTTAACAAAAGATAAATCTATTTCGGTAAATCCGAGTGTCGCATCATCAGGCGCAGAAATAATAAAGTTTTCATCTCCTATGTGCTATGAGTGTCAAGAATTGGAAAAAATATTTGAAGAAGTTTATCCTAAATATTCAAGCTCAGTTACTTTACATAAAATTGATGTAACAAAAAATGATGACAATACAAAAAAATTAATAAAAGAATACGGGGTAACTCTTGTACCTACTTGTGTTTTTAAAGATGATAAAGGGAATGTGATAAGAAAAACAGAAGGTTCAATGCAGCCTCAAGTTTTGGAAAACTACATGAAGGAACAACTGAATGGATAGTTTAAATCAAATATTCTCTAATAGTGAAACTGCGTGGTACTTGTTGTTTTTAGCCTCATTTTTAGGCGGGGTTTTGGCATCAATTTCTCCGTGTTCGCTCGCTATGCTGCCATTGATTGTAGGTTATGTCGGAGGTTATTCTAAAGAAACTCCGTTTAAAACTTTTTTGCAATTGTGCTGTTTTATATTAGGTACAGCGATTGTCTTTACAATAATAGGAGTAATTTGCGCTGTTACAGGCAGTGTTTTTGCTTCAGCGATAGGCAGCTATTTTACACTTCTGGTTGCTTCTTTATTAATGGTTATGGGGTTAAAACTTCTTGAAATTCTTGATTTTGAAACACCCACAATAATAAAAGCAATGCCCCAAAATAAGACCAATTCGCTATTTGTTTATCCGATTTTATTAGGCATAACTTTTGCTCTTGCGGGAACACCTTGTTCTACACCTATATTGGCGGGAATAATGGCGTTTGCAGCAATGGGTAAAAATATAGGAATGGCTATAATAATGCTGTTTCTTTTTGCCTTAGGACAAGGTGTAATACTTATTTTGGCGGGTTTGTTTACTTCCGGCATAAAAAATATGAAAGCAATGGCATGTTTTGCTCAATGCGGTATGAAATTGAGCGGAGCACTTTTAATACTAACTTCCATGTATCTCTATTGGCGAGTTTTTGGCGCATTTATATAAAAAATGAACAATGTAATTTTGTTATTCGTTATACAAATGTAATTCGGTAGAACTTAATAACTAAATAGGAGATTTTATTATGACAGAAGAAATGAACACAGAGGTTAAAACTGAGAAATGTAATTGTTTATGCCATTCGGAAGGTTTTAGAAAATTTATAGTAGTTGCGTTGGGTTCTTTTGTAGGTGTATTTTGTGCATTAAGTTTGTTCGCAGCATTGCATAAACCTCCGATGATTGCACCATGTCCGTTTAAAGGTCCTATGATGCATCCGCAAATGTATCACGGGCAGCACTTTGACAGAGGTCCGAGAGGAGATTTTCACAGAGCAAAATTGGAAAAACGTAACTTCAACAGAGAAATTCCGGTAAGAGTAAATGTTGAAAAATAGCGGCTCTGTTTGAAAGGGAAATTGTGTTGTTTGTTATTTATATGGTCAGTCATAAAGACTGACCATATTTTTTAAAAAGCACCAGCTTGAAATTAATTTTTTTTTGTGTAACAATTGATTTCGGACGATTCAACAGAAAAGTCTTATGGCAAGGTAGCTCCCCGAGTGAACGGAGTGAACGAATACAGATTTCGTGAGAGCAGCGCTCGAGGCAACTGAGCCGGACAACAATTTAATAAAGAAAACTTATGGCAAGGTAGCTCAGTTGGTGAGAGCGCGCGGCTCATACCCGCGAGGTCGAGAGTTCGAATCTCTCCCTTGCTAGTTTTTTTGCGGGTTTTCGCCGAGCGCGGTTGTTTTCAACAACCCGTTCAACCTCGTTTTTCAAACTTCGGTTTCACGGAGCGCGCGGCTACCTCTCCTTCGAAAGACTATCAGTCTTTCTCA
>CADCOS010000048.1 GCA_902803165.1 uncultured bacterium
ACTATCCACCCAATTTTCCACTTTCCATTTTCAATTTTCCATTTAATTGACTGGATTCTTCGGTCGTTTCACTCCCTCAGAATGACGAAAAATGCCGCTTAATCACCTGGATCACTATATATCTGTTTATTATTCCCCTTCTGTCCTTCGGACATCTTCCCCTATTGGGGCAGATATAATAGTGTTCGCTTGGTCACATGATCACATATTCACCTAATCACCTCATATAACTGGATTCTTCGGTCGTATCACTCCCTCAGAATGACGAAATGTGTCCATTTTCCACTTTCCATTTTCCACTTTCCATTTTCCATTTTCCATTTAATTGACTGGATTGCTTCGACCTAATCGGTCTCGCAATGACGGATTCACATGGTCGCCTCAATCACCTCGATTAAAAATCATCGGGTAAATCAAAGTTACGAGCATGCCCAATACAAACATTATCGGAAGGGCAAATCTCAGTTTAACTATGTTCATAACTATATACAAAAGTACGTATTTCAACAGCAAAACGAGAGCCAAACCGCCTAAAACTCCTATCAAAACACGTTTTTTCACAGAAAATTCTTTCGGATTGAACGGGAAAAATCTTCTGCACAAAAAACATCCGTTGAGAAGTCCGAGAATATACCCGTAAACTACAAAAGCGACGTATATTGATTTATACGGATCAACAAGAATATTTCCCGACACATAATCAATTCTGTATGTATTAAAAAAAACTATATACACAAGCGCTAAAACAGCCAAAATATTTACCGTTCCCGCAATATACAAATATCTGTTTTTATCCTGTTCCGCCCAATTGACCAATTTATCAAGGGAAAAAACCAAGACAAGCCCTGTTAACAGTCCGCAAACAACATCTTGCGGGGTATGGACACCGAGCCAAAGTCTTGAAAATCCTACAGTCAGTATAAGTAGCACCAAAAGTGAGCATAAAATTTTACGGTTTCTTAAAAGGTACGCAACACCGCCCACAACGGAAGATGTCATTGCGGAATGCCCGCTCGGAAATGAATATCCTTTTGCATAAGGGATTGCCAGTTCAGACGGAAGCAAATCTCCGCTCAATACCCATGGCCGATAGACACATGCCAGCATCTTAAAAAAGTGTGTCAGAAGCACATTAAACCCCTCGAGCGTAAACAAATAAATTCCCGCCCTAAAATCTATACACCAATATGTGATTGCGCAAATTAAAGTCGGAAGCCAAAATTCACCTAAAATCGTAATCGACAGAAAAAATCTGTCCAAGCATTCCAAGTGGCCTATTCTGAAATTCTGTAAAAACAGCAAACAATCTATTTGCGGATTTATCCAATTCGGATTTGACAAACAATCTATCATAAATTCCCCCTTACATAAATAATTATAATATAAAGTCAGTACTCTCTCGGTGAATATAAAAAATTATACATATTAATATAATATCAATATGAACGTCGTAAATAAACTCTTAAAAGCTTTAAATCAGGATACAAACCTTGTTTTTGATAATTACACACTGGAAAAACAATTTGTATCGGGAATGAAAAAATGGATTGCAAATATTGTTCCCGCAGAATTGTTAAACCGTTCTGTCAAAGAAGGAATAGAGTCCCTCGTAACTCTTAGTCAGGACGGTGTTTTTTACAATAATTTTCCCGATAAAATCGAAACACCGAATTACGGAGACAATTGGGGCGTAAGTGCAAATTATATTGAAATAAACAACCGTGCTATAGCAGAAATGCACGGAAATAAATGCAAAAACGGAATCTTAAGTTCAATAAAACTTCTTCCCGCAATTCCCCCGAGCGCTAAAAGCTGGGCAAATTGCATAATTTTGTCTCAAATTTTTCCAAATATCTACGGAGACGGTTACAACAAACCGGCTGAGGAAGAAAATTCAATTTACGGCATAAAACTAAATTACGGATACAGCAGAAATATAATCGATTACGAAATTTCGGACAAAATCAGCCCGCAGGAACAGTTTCGCGCATTCAATGATTTGGCAAATTTTCACGGTTTGAAAACGGGATTCAGAACAGTAATTTCTGCCGACCAAATAAAAGTTGTTCAATCAGACGGCAGCGACATTACTTTTGACTGGAACAATTCCGAACATTTTAATCTGTTTTTAAATTCGCACATTGAGCTTATAAACAGCGGATTTGAAGCCATTTTTATTGATTCCGCCAAGCACATAGGCGGGTATGATATGGGTAATTATACAGGAGTCGGCGCTCTCCCGAGTTATGAACAGATGCAATATATTATCCATGAAATAAGGAGCCGCAGCGGAAACACTCATCTTAGCTTCGTCGGGGAAAAAAGCACCGGAGATTTTGCCCGCTACGAAAATCTCGGACTTTCAACGGGAACAGGATTTATTGAGCCTGAGGATTTTCACACAGTAAGAGATGAATCTATAGATTATAAATATTCAAAAACATACTCGCCCGGAATTGAAGTCTCAAACGACAACGACACAGGCGGAAGAAGCTACGAAGAACGTTTGAGAAGAATACACAATTCTATTTTTGCCTATGAATTTCCGAGCGATAAACTGGCAAGCTTTATGCAGACAGAAGACATATTTCCGCTCAGATATGACACAAATACACATCATTTAATGATGTCGAATCCTTCTTATTCGGAAGACGAAACTCCGCAAAGTCATTGGGAAAACCTGTTCGCAAAAGAAGACGGCAAAGAATACAACAAACAAGTCGGAGAATTATTCGTACACAGTTTAAATCTGTAAACTATCTGCCGATTTCAACAGCTTTTGCCGCCATTGAGCGGGATATATTTACCAATGCAAGGTTGGCTTCATAAGCTCTTTGAGCCATTATAGCATCTGCCATATCAACCATTGCATTTACATTTGATGCTCTTATATACCCGTTTTCATCAGCATCAGGATGCCCCGGAGAATATATCCTTTCCCCCAAAGTAGGATCTTCAACGCATCCGTTAAATACAACTCCGCCCTGTAAATAAGGCAATGTTCCCGTTCCGAATACATCGTTTTTCATCGTGTTCATTAAACCATGAAACGAAATATCCTCCGAAGCATTCAAAACAGGGATTCTTCTGACATAATTCGGAGTATCAATATTTGCAATGTTTTTTGCATGAATATCCATTCTCAAACCATGCGCCCTTAATGCGTTTGAGCCTATGTTCATTGATTCTAAAATACTCATATTATGCCTGCCTTTCCTGTTTCGGAGTTACCCCCTAACCCTATCCCTCTCCCTCAGGGCGAGAGAATGAAGTTTTATTTTCCTACGTTAATTACTGTCCTCATTTGTGTAATAATATTCGACATTCTTCTTGTCGCCATAGAATACATCAGAGAGTTTTTTTGGATTTCCGACAATTCTTTAGCTATATCAATTTCTTCCTCACGTCTGTCCTCAATTACGCCGGAAGGTCCCAGTGCGGTTGATAATTTAGTTTCAATCGGGCTGTTCATTGAACCTAAGTACTGCGAAAAATCAATATCCCGTCTTACATAACCCGGTGTATCGACGTTTGCAATATTTGAACCCAAAGCCCTTTGTCTTTGTGAAATCAAATCAAGCATTAATGATGTTTTTCCCATTGAATCTAAACTTGTAAATGTCATTTTATCCTATCCTTATTGATTTAAGTTAATTGCTTTGTTATACATATCATCTGCGACTTTCATCAAGTTCAAACTTGCTATCATAGAAGTGTTTAATCTCATTAAGTCGTTTAATTCGTCATAAATATTTGTATTTGAAACTTCTGTTGCATACTGGCGGATATTTTCTTCATTTTTAACTATCTTAGGCGCCCCCGAATCCTCAGTTACAACCATTTTATTGTTGTATCCTTGTTCTAATGATTCAGGCGAATCAAATTGAACAATCGGAATTGTACCGATTTTTTCAGGCAAAGAACCTGCGTTATCATAGTTATAAACATCGCCGTTCGGACGAATTTCAAACTTATATGAATTTGCCGGAATTTTTATACCGTCACCAACCATCCAATCATCAACAGTCACAAGATAACCGTTTGCGCCACGCTTGAAAGAGCCGTCTCTTGTGTATTGAATTTCTCCGTCAGGTGAAACTACGGGAATATAACCTTCTCCGTTTATCGCAATATCGTAAGGGCTTTTGCTTATCTTAATTGAACCTTGAAGCGCATTTGTTCTTATTGCACCGTCAACATAACCGTCTTCTCTCAAAATTTGCTCAAAACGATTAGTCTTATATGCTACAGTATTATAATTCGCCATATTATTAGCAATATAGCCCAATTTTTCAAACTGTACACTTGCGTTATTTATTGTTTTTCTTACTACTGCCTGCATGTTATACATTGTTTAGTTCTCCTATGAAGCACTTCCGAGCTGTTGTATCACTTTTTGAAGGTTTTGACTTTCCATCATAAAAATTTGTCTGTTAGCTTCAAAATTTCTAACTACAGGTTTTACCGCAAGAAACTCATTTTGAAGAATAACATTTGAATGCTCATTATACCCCTGTTTTACATCAGGGTTCAAAACCGCAATTCCGTTAGAATCAACTATACCAAGATAACCGGCTTCAACAAGCTCGTTTGAAGCTTTATCATATACGCTTATTTTACCTTTTGTATTTACAACAACCTGCTCGGCATTATCAGGAACTACAGGCAATTTTATAGGAATACCTGCATCCGACAAAACAGCATTGTCTTCCAAATCAAGCAAATTGCCAAACTTATCAAGCTTGAATCTTCCGTCACGAGTCAATTTAACACCTTCAGGGGTTTGTATTTGAAAATAGCCTTTGTTAGCCATAGAAATATCAAGAGGATTCTTTGAAACCATTATACGCCCCGGCTGGTCATCTATAGTACTCGACAACCCATGGATTCCTATATATTCGGTAAACGCCGAAACTACAGGTTCTCTTCTTTGAAAACCGACTTTATCAAAACCTGTAACGTTTTCATTTATAATACCCAGTACTTCGCTTTGTACGTGCATTGCACGTATAGAAGCTTTCATTCCTTGTTCACAAAATCTTACGCCGCCGTTAATTTGCATAATGTTTACCTCATTTCTCCCATGCTCATCGACAGATTTTACTTAACACTTTAATAATTTTTACGAAAATCATACGATTGTGGGATTTTAGCATGGATATAATGATTTATTTTTTAAAGTCAACATAATTGAACAAAAAAATTAAAAAAGCGGAAAGATAAATTAAATCTTTCCGCTTTTGCGTTATATACAGAGACTTTATATATTAAACTATAATATTTACACCTTCTACGTTCTTAGCATTTGCTATTTGGCTTTCCGTAACTTTTGCCGAATCAGTAAATGCAATGTATGGAGTTTTAGCTTCAAGCTGAACTCTTTCGCCGAATGAATCTTTAATTTTTTGAGCAATTGCTTTAGGGAAATTGTGTAAATATTGACCATTCTTTACATCATTTGCAAATTGATAAAGTGCAGCCGGCTCACCTACATCTTCCCACTTTTCAACGACTTTAACATTTGCACCTTCTTTAGAAGGAATTCCGAACCATTCAGGCAGCATTGAATGAACATAAGTTACAGCATTTGCAAAGTCATAAAGTTCTGTTTCATTTTTCTTAATATTGTTTACACCGGATTTAATTTCGTTAATAAGATTTGTCATACCTTCTTTACTTATATAGAACATACCTGTGTTTGCAATACATTCACCTTCTACGGCAGTCTTTCTTGCCAATTCCAAACCGCCGTCAGCTGCTTTAGGTTTTTCCACAAAGCTTGTCAATTTTAATGAATCATCCTTTAAAGAACCTTCAACACCCAATAAACCGAATCTGTCTACAACGATTTCAGGAGCTCTCTTTGCACCGATAAGAGCAACGTGCTTATTAGGATCGTTAATCATTTTTGTAAAGAATGTCATTAATTCTTTTGAACTTACGCCAAATACATTGTCACCACAGCAAACAACCGTATCTTTAATAGGGTTTCCTGCCAAATAATGAGCTACTATATCACCAAAAGAACCTGATGGTGCTGCTGCAACAATTTTATTAACACCTTCATCACCGATGAAGTATTTACCCATTGCCATTGCGAAATCTAACATGTGAATATTCTCATTTTCACCTATTTTGAACGGCAAACTGATTTTATTATAGTCACCTACTGTTTGTGCAAGTGCTTTAAAACGACTGCCTGAACCTGCTGCTAATGCAAAGAAGTTTACGTTATTTTTAAAATCTTCCGCATTTGCAATAACTCTGCCCGGGCCGCCTGCCGCATTTATAATTTCTACTGCTTCATCAGCTACAGTCTTCTTAATTTCAGGAAGTATACTTTTAGAAAAAGTATCTACTACATTTTTTGCAATAGGTTCTCCTAAATTTTTCTTTGATAAAGTTACATAACTTGCTTTAAATGCCGGAGTTTGAATACTGCCTTCCGGTGCAGAAATTTTCTGAATGTTCATACGATACAATCCTTTCTTTTTGGTTATATATAAAATACACACATCAAAAAATAATGAGGTTAATTGGTACAGTTATATTACAATGAACATAATTATATTTCAAGCCTGTATTTTAGAAATATTAACAAATTTTATGAATAAATTGAAATATATTCTAAAATAAAAGTTTATGATTTACCCTAAAACAAAAGGAAAGTCTTGCAGAATGTGCAAGACTCAAAAATATACATTTACCCCACTAATTTTATAACACAATGTTATTAAGCATGTCAAGTGCTTTACATTAAATGTATGAATTTTTAAATTTATTTATTTTGAATAAACATTTTTATCTCGGCACTGCGCCTGTCAACGGATTCTATGACAGAGCGCATATTTTCTTCCAAATTTTTTCTGTTATTAAATTTTGTATAAAATATCAAAAATCTTGATGAAGAATCAGTAAGATTTGTTTTTAAATCCGCTATTTTTTGGTAAATTACAGGATCTATTATTTCTTTGTTTTCACAAAGCAATATATATAAATCACCAAACCACCATTGAACTTCTTCAACATTATTTGCCTTTAGTCCTTTTTCCGCATTTTTCAAATATTTTAACGCTGTTGAGTATACGGAAGAAAGTTTCTCTTTTTTCTCCGGCAAAACATTTTTAAAATACTCCATTGTCTGTTGATATCCGCTTTCAATAATCTTTCTTCTGGAATCTCTGTCCAAATTAAAATCCGCAAAGAAAAAACTTCCCGTATTAAGTCTTATGCAATCGTACCTGTCATTTTTGCCGAATATTTCACCTACAAAATCAGTTGCAACATCAGTAACACAACTATATATTGTATTTATAAATGCTATAGGATTTTTAGGCTCACTGCTGCATTCTCCTTCAAGCCGAAATTCCATTATTCTGCTTTCACTGTTATTAAGAGTGTCGGAAAGTTTCCACATAGGAGCAGCTTTTTGTAAATCACCGTCCACCAAATCCGCGTCATTATATTTGTACGGAGGCATTAACCCCGGCATACTTGAAGATATTTTTATTGCTTGTGCTATTTCAAAATCAGGAGTCTTTATTCTGGAAAATTCTTGAGTGGAAAAAGTTTTTAAATTTGTTGTTATAATAACCAAATCCTTGTCTAAATCTTCAAAAGTCACATTATTTTTATTTTGACCTTCAGCTTTTCTTGATATCAATTCGTTCAGCCATTCGATAAATATTCCGCCCTTACTCAGTGCAAAAGTTTTACCTAAACCCAGATGTATATCTTTAAAGAGTTCAAAATTAACTTTCATAAATATATTTTCAAGCTCATAGGACTTATATCCGCATGCTAAAAGTGTGGCAAATATTGCCCCGACCGAAGAACCGCCTATTATATCGTATTCAATATTCAGCTCTTCCATGGCACGAATAGCACCAATGTAGGCAAGCCCTCTTATTGCTCCGCCTCCGAAAAGACATGTATATTTAAGATTTTCTGTCATACTTGTTTTTCTCCCTGCCGAAATAACCGAGATTTACAAATTCGTTTTTTCTGTAATATTCTATATCATCATCAGGCATTATATAATTTTTTCTTACTTTTTCTTTTTTTACAAAAATGCCGCAAACATTACCTTCATATATTTTTACCCAATCCTTATTTTTTTCAAGTACCGAATAGACAGGTATTATTTTTTCAGGCATTAATATTTCAGTAGGATAATCTTTTAATATATCCTGCCAATTTTCGTCAACAAGCTCATAATGCATAAGCTTATTAAACTCAGTATCGTTATATACTTCCTCATAACGCCCGTCCAGATATATAAGATTGTCAGGATAGAGTTTATAAGCTATATAGCTGCTCAGACCAAATTCCGATAAAACATTTCCTTTTATATTATTTATCTTTAAAAATTCCACTTCTTTAACCGGATATTTCACTATATTCGTTTTCGCTTCAAAAGGTTTTTTGGAAGGGATAAAAAATATACAAACGATTATGCAAATAATTGCCAAATTTTCTGCCATTCTTAACTTTTTAGAATTTATAAATCCGCATATTTCATTATAGAAAAGCGCAGAAACTGTTATTAACGGCAAAGATAAAAGTTTTACATGCTTTGCACCTAAAAAAGCAGTTACTAATAATAAAATTACTTTTGTTAAATCTTCTCTTTTTAGCTTTTTAAAATTAAAAATACCGTATAATATAGTAAATACCCCGATACAGAAAAGCGGATAATAGTACATTATGTGTCTCGGTGCAAAAACATTCCACCACTCGGTTATATATTTTCTGGTCATCGTATTTGCCATAATCAGAAATTTTACATAGTCAAAACCATAGGGATTAATAATTAGTATTCCTGTTGATACAAGAAGAACATACAAGAATTTTTTATACGGCTTTTTCAAAACAATTTGCGACACCAGATATATAAACAAAATTCCGAGTCCGGAAACGACTCCGCCGTGGATATTGTTCCACAAAAGAGTTACAAAAGGTATCCACCATACGGCATTTGAATTTGAAATCCTTGTTTTTTCCAAAAAATATAAAAACATTGAAAAAAACATGAAACTAAAAAGATGACATCTGACCAAACTTGGGTTTTGGTGCATAAATGCCGCTAAAAACAACGCAATAAACGCAAGTGATACAGGATATGCGTGTTTTTGCAGCTTTTGGGTTTTAATTATAAAAAATGCCGTAACAAACATTGTTAAAGCTTGCACAAGCACAAACCCGAAATTACCAAATACTTTAAAAAAGGCATAAAATATAATGCTTGCGCCCCATTCATGGTCATACCACAAGTGAGAAGGCGTATATGACCAGAAATCTTTATAATTAAAAACTCCTTGCTCGATAAAATTCTCACCTACAATAAGCCTTGCATACAAGTCATAGTCATAATCCGCAGAAGTAGAAGCTAAAAATACACAAAAAATTGCAAGTAAAGTATACAATACCCAACGGCTCTTAACAATTTTTTTTATATTTTCCATGCTCTTCTCCACATTAAACGGTACCTTTACATTTTAATATAAACAAAGATTTGTGGTATATTATATTAATGTAAGGGGGCTTTTATGGGACAAACTCTTGTTGAAAAAATTATATCGGAACATGCAGGAAAAAGTGTACACGCAGGAGAACTCGTAATATCTCGTGTTGATGTTGCCGCTGTTCAAGACGGTACTGGACCTCTAACAGTTCAGGAATTCAAAAAACTGGGAGTTAATAAGCTTAAAAACCCTGAACGCTCAATTCTGTTTATTGACCATGCTGCCCCGAGTCCAAGAAAAGAACTGTCAAATACGCATATTGTTTTAAGGGAGTTTGCAAAAGAATATGGCGCGGTTCTTTCGGATGTCGGAGCAGGTGTTTGCCATCAAAGGCTGATTGAATCTTTTGTAAACCCTTGCGAAGTACTTGTCGGAGCAGATTCTCACACATGTACATCAGGCGCCTTGGGAGCTTTCGCAACAGGAATGGGTTCTACAGATATAGCCGTTGCTATGGCACTCGGTAAAACATGGTTAAAAGTTCCTCAAACATATAAAGTCGTTGTAAACGGCAAATTCAGAGAAGGTGTTTGCGCAAAAGATTTGATGCTTTATTTTATAGGAATGATAGGTGCCGACGGAGCTACATACAAAGCCTTGGAGTTTTGCGGTGAAACCATAGAAAATATGCCTATGTCAGAAAGATTTACCCTCGCAAATATGGCTGTTGAAGCCGGCGCAAAGTGCGGCTTGTTTATTGCTGACGAAAAAACAAAAGAATATTTAAAAGAACACGGAAGAGAAGATAAATACAGACAAATTTTACCTGATTCCGATGCGGAATATGAAAGAATTATTGAGATTAATGCCGAAGATGTTCCGTTTACGGTATCTTGCCCGCACACAGTCGATAATACAAAACCTGCGGAAGAACTCGGTAATGTCAAAGTAAATCAAGTTTACATTGGAACCTGTACAAACGGCAGAATTGAAGATTTACGAATCGCTGCAAAAATTCTTGACGGCAAAACCGTTCACAATGACGTAAGAATGTTAATCTGTCCGGCTTCAAAAGATATTTATTTAAAAGCTCTTGAAGAAGGTTTGATTGACATATTTGTAAAAGCTAACGCTTCAATACTTTCTCCCGGCTGCGGTCCTTGTGTAGGCGTTCATGCCGGAACTCTCGGTGACGGAGAGGTATGCTTAGCAACACAAAACAGAAATTTTCAAGGCAGAATGGGAAATACCAAAGGATTTATATATCTTGCCTCCCCTTATGTAGCAGCTTATACGGCACTCAGAGGCTATATTTCAACCAAGTAAAAGGAGCTAAATATGAATATTTTATTACTTAAACAACTTTCAATACTAAGCGCATTTGCGGGAGCTATACTGGGGCTTATAACCATAATCCCTTATATAAGCGCATTAAGCTTCTTTGTTCTGATACTTTTTCTTTCCGCATTTATTATTGTATATATGAAACAAAATGATTTAATCGGAATAATCAACATAAGAGAAGGCTGCATTTTTGGTGCGGTCATCGGATTTGTCTCATTTTTGGCTTTTTCAATTGTTTATGCACCTTTAAGTATGATAATAGGTGCGTTAATTCCTTCTTACACACAAGGCTTTTTAAGATACTTCCTTACGGGAGGTTTTTTGTCTGCTGTTGTAATGATTATGCTGATTGTATTTATGGCAGGATTAAGCGCTCTTTTTAACGGATTTGCGGGACTTGTTACAGCTTATATTTACGAATTGGTAACAGGCATCAAAAAAGGGGTGAATGAAAATACAAGCATAGATTTTGAAATTAAGTAGTTTTGACCGTAAATGCGTCTAATAAATAAGTTCGTTTCAATTTATTCGAATCAATCCAACCCTCGTACAGGTCAAGATAAATATCTTCACATGATAAGTCGCCAATGAATTCTGACGCCGATATTTTAGTCATTAGCAAATCACTTGTCGGCACATCATTATACGAAGTTCCTAATATTACCTTTGGATTTTTCAAGCCTGTAACGTCTTTTGCTATGTTATTTGCATACTTAACAACAGCATTTCTGAGTTGAATTCCGACAGCATCAGACGGTTTGCTATTGTTGTTAATTTCTATATTATCTATAACAAAAACCGGCTCGTTGTGTGAATTTTTAACAAAATAACAAAGTGCATTTCCTATTACATTTCCCGTATGATTGTCAACAAGCTCAATCATATTGAAAGCTGTATTTATAATATAATCGGGCATTGCTTCATCATTTGACGAACCCATTCCTATACAGCAAGTAGAATAATTTCCCTGAAATAAATCTTTATGAGGTATTCTGTCCCACATTCTTATAGTCAAATCTAAATCATCATTTTCTTTTGGTTTATCAAGATCAGATAAATCATTTTTTCGCTGATTCAAATGATCCAATAATGTCAATGTTTTTTTTGCCAAATCCCTTTTATCGGGATTATTAATATTAATCTGCGCACGTTTCCAAATATTGTAAAATTGACCTTTCTGCGTAGTATCAGTAACATTGCGCAAAAATTCCGACATTTTAAACACACTGTTTTTGAAATTGTTCAAAAAATGAACTGAATATTGGTTACTTACTGTTCGTAAAGATAACATGATATCCTTAGGATACTGATTTATCAAGGTTTTAATAACAGGATTTCTTCCGGAATTTTCAAAAACTTTGTTAAACAGATTCACTAAATCGGTTATATCTTCTTCAACCTGTTCCGATATTTGCTTTAAGCGTTCCTCATTTTTATCATTTGATACAAAACGGATTTCATGACTTTTATCAGGATTTAGCCATTTGTTGTATTTTAATTTCGTTTTGTTAAATATATCTCTGGTTTTTATATTCGATTCACCGTATTTATCATTTTGTTTAAGATATTTCTTAAAATCGTCGCTTAAAATTTCAGCTTTTACTATATCGGAAACAGTTGTGTAGCTTGGCAGTTTATATATGTACATTAAATCCCAAAGATTCAGTTTATCTTTTGAAGCGGTTGACAGCTCTTCTTCCGTTAAACCTATCCGTTCTATTGTTTTATCAAATAAAATTTTTTCATATTTTGAAATATCTATTTTGCCGGTCTTTGCAGCTTTTTCTAAATATTCATCATAAAAATGTCCGATATTGTTATAAGCGTTAAATAATTCAACCATACGTATTTTTTGTGCGGAAGATAACGGAGTTCCGTCAATATTTTTATTAATAGCTTTATAATATTTCATTTCACTTGTATGCAAGTCAGAAAGAGAACTCAAAAATTCACCCGCATCATTAAACCGTCGTCTTAAAATAAGGTTTACGGTTTCTTTATCGAAAATATCCGAAGCCAGCATTATTCTCGGCATCAATTTTATACACTCTTCCGTAAGGTCATCCTGACTATAATCATCTATTGAACCGTTAATATAATGCTCTGGAGATTTTAAAATGAGTTCTTTTTGATAATTATAACTTTTATACAATTCATTCAAATTGCTGCATTGACTTAAATATTTTATACCTTTAACACCCGAATAACCTGAAACAGTAGAAATAAAGTTTATAAAATCCCGTTCGGGAATATCGGAATTATTTTGATTCAAAAGGTTTTTGATTAAATCTTTGTTTAAAGGACCGATAGCGTCCAATATTTCCATAACGCTATCAATTTTAAAGTTTCTTTTAGGATTCAAAATAAGCATGTCTGAAATTTCAGAAGATTTTTTGCTTAACTTCAATATTTTCAGCATTGTACTTAGACTGCAAGCATCATTTTCATTCAATGCTTCTATATATTCTTTATTATCTTTGTTAGCTTCATCAATAATATTCTTAAAAGCATAAACATACATCTCGTCATCAGCATCTTCTCTCTTTTTTAATAAATCATATACTTTTATTTTGACATCTGCAGAATCCTTGTCTGTCGTTTTTAGTATTCCTCCGATATCCGAAGGTGTAAAATTTTTATCCGGCAATAATTTATACGCTAAATTTTTATTACCAGCATTAACAGAGCAAAGAACCGGCTTAAATTCCTCCAAAGGCAGCTCATCCGACTTGAATTTATTTTTAACCAAGCTGTATATAATTTGTTTAGCAGAAATATCATCTCCGTCAAAAGCACTATTTACAATTTTTACAATAGTTTTAAAACTTAACTCACCATCCTGAACCATTTCTCTAATAAAAAAACAGTCCTCTTTTGTTGTGTGTTCTATAATATCAAGATCAATAGGTTTACCAGTTTTTCCCGCTTTTACCGCATCTTGGCAAACATCAAACACTTTTATTTTATACGGTATGTCTTGTACATCCTTCATGGTACGTTGAAGCAATCCCACCAAAAAATCAAGAGAAAAAGTTTTATATTCATCTGTCAATATTTTTTTAGCAAGCGGTAAATTTATCCTATTTGTACAACTTATTACAGATGACCAATTGTCCGGAAGATTTTTGGGCAAAATATTTTTTAATATATTAAAAACTTCTGTTTTTGAATCAATATCCTTATTTTCCATATTCCGCAATATGATAGCTATGTCCATTCGTTCTAATCTTTTGTCTGACATAAGTTGTTTTGCAAACGGCAAATTTTTGTTATTTATTTCAGATAAAATAATATAATTAAAATTAGTACTATCCTTTTGCGGTAACCTTTTAGCTATTTCTATTTTTGACTCAATATCTTTTTCTTTAGCATTGAAAATTATATTTGCAGCTGCGTTTTTTTCAACAACAGAAGGAAGTATATTATACAATTTATACAGTAAAGGCAAGTTTTCATTATTTTTAATTTTACTTATAATCTTGTTAACATTATATTCTCCAAAATTGGAATCCGAACCGAATTTTCGTCTTAAATATTCTCTCTGTTCTTTTGGCGGTAATGTTTTAAATTCCTCACTTGCATAATCTGTTTTTTCAATGTTGAATTTTGCAGGTATAATAAAACCCATAATTACAGCCATTATCTTTTTTAACGGATTTTTAAAAGTTTGTTTATTTTTTACAAAAACATCTTTACCGCTAAAATTTATCGCAGTTGAATATAAACTGTTTTTATAATTTTTGTCTGCATTTTTATAAGGTTTTATATTATAATTTTGTATTTTTACGGAGTCAATTTTCATTTAGTATATTTCATATTTAATATTTTCCGTTTACTATAAACCACATAAAAAATAAATTTGCTACAATGCACCGAAATATATATTTCGGTGTATTGACTCTCTTTTCCTCTCCAAAGGGAGAGGATAGAATTTCAATATTCGTATTAGAAATTCTTGGTGAGGGTTAAATTAATATTTTATTTTTTATTTAGCTTTTTCTTCTTTCTTTTAGTTACGAGGGGGGTAAATATCAAAAAGATTGAAAGAGTCTCTACCGGCATGAAAGTGTAATATAAAAAAAGAAGAAAAGGCTAAGCCAAAA
>CADCOS010000049.1 GCA_902803165.1 uncultured bacterium
TTCGGCAATGGAGCTCGGAAAAATTAATCGTTATTCAAAAATTAATGATACCGGTAAAATAAAAGTCGGCTGGTGGACAATAAAAAATTATGATTATGCAAGACGTCCGAATCCGGGGTTAATAGACTTAGTATATCTTTTTGAGCATTCAAGTAACGTTGCATCCGTTCTCGTAGCGCAAATGATGAGTAAGTATGAATATCACGGAATGCTCAAAAAATTCGGGTTTGGTGAAAAAACAGGTATTGACCTTCCGGGAGAATCGGTAGGACTTTTAAAACCACCTTCAAAGTGGGACAGTTCCGACCATGCAACAATGGGTTACGGTTACGGTTCATCAGTAACTGCGATTCAAATGGTATCCGCTGTATCAGCAATTGCTAATGACGGAGTCAGAGTAACTCCGCATGTTATTAAGTATACACCTGAAGAGGAAGCAATAAAAGTTAAGCGGACGCAAGTTATGACTCCCGAACATGCAAGAGTGGTAACGGAACTTCTGACGGAGAGCATTAACAGAGGCCGCTCCGTAATAAAATCAGATTCATATAACATTGCCGCAAAAACAGGTACATCAATTAAGCCGAAAGAAAATGGAGCCGGATATACAAATAAATTGTATACTTCAATCGTAGGTTATATGCCTTCAAGTGATCCGCAAGTTTTGATATATGTAATTGTAGACTCGGCTCAAGGTGGTGAAATTTGGGGTAATACGGTTGCAGCCCCTATATTCAAAGAGATTTCCACTCAGGTTGCACACATTCTTAATTTACAGCCTGACAAAAAATAATGTGGATGATATAATGATAATTATACGAAATAAAGAGGGACAAAAATGAAATTAAGAAATCTTATAGACGGATTGAGTTATTTGGAGCTTTTGAACTGTGATGACTTGTCTTTGGAAATTGACGGCATAGCATATAATTCAAAACGAGTAGAAAGAAATTCAGTATTTATATGTCTTCCGGGAGAACATGTTGACGGGCATGAGTATGCGGAAGAAGCGGTAAATAACGGTGCTGTAGCTTGTATTGTAGAAAGATTTCTTAATCTGGATGTACCTCAAATAAGAGTATCTTCAACAGAAGAAATAATTGCTCAGGTTTCTTCGGAATATTACGGTGCACCTTCAACAAAAATCAATGTAATAGGTGTAACCGGTACTAACGGTAAAACAACCGTAACTCACTTAATCCAAAAACTTTATGAAGCGTTTGATAAAAAATGTGTAATGATAGGTACACTTGGCTATAAATTTAAAAGCAGCGAAAATTACCATGACTCAAATCATACAACTCCGCAAGCACCTGAATTGCAAAGGCTGCTTTATTATGTAAATGAAAGATGTTTTGAAAATGTCGTAATGGAAGTATCTTCGCATTCACTTGTTCAACACAGAGTTGATTATGTTGATTTTAACGGTGCTGTTCTTACGAATTTAACTCAAGACCATTTGGATTTTCATATTACAATGGAAAATTATTTCAACGCAAAAGCAAGGTTATTTGAAGATTTAGTGGCAGGTGATTTTGCGGTAATAAATGCAGATGATGAGTATGCAGGCAGATTTCTCGAAAGAATTTCGAGTACTGTAAGTAAATATACTTATGGTATTAAAAATTCTGCTGATGTAATCGCGAAAGACGTAAGTTTTACTGACCGTGGCGCAAAATTTACTTGTGTTGTTGACGGAAAATCTTATAAAGTAAAATTAAAAATGAACGGAATGTTTTCCGTTTACAATGTTTTAGCTGCACTGACAACAGCAAAAGCTTTAGGCTTTGATATTAAAAAAAGTATTGAAACATTTGAAACTATTGACGGAGTAGCCGGAAGATTTGAAATTATTGTAAATAAACCTACGGTAATCGTTGATTACGCTCACACGCCGGACGGATTGGAAAATGTGTTGAAAGCGGCAAGAGAAATAACTCCTAAAGACGGGGAATTAATATGTATATTCGGATGCGGCGGAGACAGAGACACAACAAAACGTCCTAAAATGGGTGCAATTGCGGAAAAACTCGCCGATAAAGTTATTGTAACAAGTGATAACCCTCGTTCGGAAAACCCGCAGCAAATTATAACGGATATACTTGCAGGATTTAAAAGTACAACGGATGTCATTGTCGAGCCTGACAGGGAAATGGCTATAAAGGAAGCTTACAAAATTGCAAATGCAAATGATGTTATTTTAGTTGCCGGGAAAGGACATGAAGATTACCAAATTATAGGTGACAAAACTATACATTTTGATGATAGAGAAAAAGTAAGAGAAATTTTTATCGGGGGTTAAAATGGTTATTAAAACCCCGTTAATGGTTGAACAGCATATTCATGGCGCATTCGGAACAGACTGTAATAAGGCTGATGTTAAAGAGATGCTTTGCCTTGCAAAAAATCTTTTAGAACACGGAATAGGGTATTTTTATCCTACGCTTGTTACTGACAGTGTAGAAAATATAAAAAGACAAATTTCAGTTATAAAAGAAGCCTCGCTTGTTTGTCCGCAAATTCAGGGGATACATCTTGAAGGAATTTTTATCAACCCCGAGAAAAAAGGAATACACAACTCTGAACATTTTATGAGATTGACTCCCGAAAATTATAAGCTTGTTGAAGATGACTTTATTAAAATAGTTACCCTTGCGCCTGAATTGGATGAAGGTTTGATTGATTATTTGCGGAATAAAGGTGTGAAAGTTCAAGCAGGACATTGCACAGGCGGAAATTTGGATAATGCGGACGGTGTGACACATACTTTTAATGCTATGTCGGGAATTTCGCACCGAGGAACTTCAACGGCTTTATCGGCTTTGGTAAACGATAAAATTTATACTGAAATAATTGCAGACGGGGTTCATGTGAGTAATGAAGCTTTAAAACTTTTATTTAAATCCAAGCCGTCGGATAAAGTTATACTTATAAGTGATGCGCTCCCCATAACTTACAGTGATATTAAAGAAACTGTTTTTGCTGATTCAAAAATATATTATGACGGTAAAAAAGCAACTTCAGCAGACGGTACGATAGCCGGAAGTACAACTCTTCTTGACGGAATTGTCAAACGACTTCACTCTGTAGGTTTAATGAATACGGAATACATTGAAAATCCGTACGGATATCACAGTTTGAGTCATAACGGAGAAATAGTTTGGGATGATGATATGAATATCAAAAAAATTGTGTATGAGGGTAAAGAGATTTAATGAATTGCTTTTTTAGGAATCAACACGAAGCATTGTATAGAGCAAACAAACCGTATCAGTATGTCGGAGGAGAGTTCTTAGCGGCAAACAAAGATTTTGATTCCGCAAAAGTGCGTTTTGCGTTTGTATTCCCCGACAAATACGAAATCGGTATAAGCAATTTGGGTGTAAGAATTATTTATGACAGGGTTAATTCATATAAACGTTTGTTAAATAATTCTGAAGCGGAATATATTTATCCGTTTATGGCAGACAGAGCTTATGCGCCGGAACCTGACTTTAAACCTGATTTTTTATATGGTGTTGAATCTAAAAAGGCGTTAAAAGATTTTGACGGGATTGGATTTTCTCTTCAATACGAATTATCTTATCCAACGGTATTAAAAATGCTTGAAATGTCGGGGATAAGCGTAAAAAATTGCGACAGAAAAGAAGAAGAGCCTATTATTTTTGCAGGCGGACCGTGTACATTTAATCCGCTTCCGCTTGCGGATTTTATAGATGTATTTTGTATTGGCGACGGCGAAGAAATGATGGTTGAAATTTGCGAAGTTCTTGAACGGACAAAAGGATTGTCAAGAGCGGAAAAAATAAAAGAACTTTGTAAAATCGAAGGCTGCTGGAGCAAAGGAGTAAATAGCACCGTAAATAAACGTATTTCACCTCTTAGAAAAGAATATGCGCCGAGTTACTATCCGATACCTTTTTCAAGTGCAGTCCATGACAGAGCGATTGTGGAAATCCGCAGAGGATGCGGAAGAATGTGCCGTTTCTGTCAACCGGGACACGTAACGCTTCCGGTAAGAGAGCGTTCGGCGGAAGATATTATAGATATTACACGTAAATTGGTTGATTCTACGGGATATGACGAGTATTCTCTTCTTTCATTGTCTTCAAACGATTATTCTAATATAAAAGAGGTAATCAAAGAGCTTGCTGTTGATTTTGACGAGCGCAAAGTGTCCGTATCACTTCCTAGCCAAAGAATTGACGGATTTAATTTAGAGCTTGCGGAACTGACTCAAACGGTAAGAAAAGGCAGTATGACACTTGCTCCCGAAGCGGGAAGTCAAAGACTCAGAAACGTTATAAAGAAAAATATTTCCGAAGAACAGATAATTAATGCTTCGCTTACTCTGTATGAAAACGGTTGGTCAAAAATCAAGTTTTATTTTATATGCGGACTTCCTACAGAAACCTTGGAAGATATGGATGAGATGGCATCTCTTTTAGACAAGATAAAATATCGTGCAAGGCTTTTGAAAAAAGAGAAAGGGTTAAATTACGGTTTTGAAATTACATGTACGCTTTCTATTTTCGTTCCTAAGCCTTTTACCCCTTTTCAATGGTGCGGACAAACAGATTTAGAGATTGTAACCGAGCATATAAGATATTTAAAAGAAAAGACAAAGCATATTAAAGGATTAAAAATTAATTATCATGAGCAAATTATCTCTCAAATAGAAGCTATGCTTACAAGAGGAGATATAGAGCTTTGCGATTACATTTATAAATTGTATGAAAAAGGATGTTATTTAGACTCCTGGGGAGAATATTTTAATAAAAATGTTTGGCTTGAATCGGCGGAAGAACTGGGTTTTAGTATAAAAGAAAAAGCCATGAGGGAGTTTGATTTAACCGAAAATTTACCTTGGGATTTTATAAACACAGGTCTTGACAAAGAATGGCTTCAAAAAGAGTATGAACTTGCCCTAATGCAAGGATGTGAATTCAATTTGCAGCCGACTTGCGAACATAAATGCGTGCAATGCGGCGTTTGTAAAAATTTGCATACTAAAAAAGTCCTTGCTCCGGAATTTAAGGCTTCGGAAAAAGCGCAAAACGTATTGAAAAAAGAGCCTGTTGATCCGACAAGAGTTCATCCGGATCCGAATATTCAGGTATACAGATACAGGTTAAAAATAACAAAGAAAGGACTTTTAAAATATTTTTCACACCTCGATTGGCAGAATACTTTTCATAAAGTACTTGCAAGGACAGGTTTGAATATGGCGTATACTTTGGGATTTAATCCGACGATGAAAGTTTCAATGGGGATTGCGCTTCCTCTGTTTTCCGAAAGCGAAGGCGAGATTATTGATATTGAAATATTGGATAATTTGACTACGGAAGAACTTAAAGAAAAAATTGCTCCAAAACTTCCTCAGGGAGCGGAACTAATTAGTGTAAAACGTGTTGAAAGATACTGCAGTCCGATAGAAACAGAGGCACAATGGGCTGAATATAAAATTACTCCGTATTTTAAATCAAATGAAAATGACCTTTACAATTCCGAAAAATTCATGTATGATGTTGAAAGAGTTTTATCTTCGAGTGAAGTTTTAATCACCAAGAAAAACAAGAAAGGTTTAGAAAAAACAACAGATTATAAAAAATCTATAGGTTCACATAGATTTGAAGACGGAAATCTGTTTATATATCTTAAAACCGGTCAAGGTTCGGAAATTCCTGCATTAAGGGCTGACAGCCTAATGGAGCTGGTTAATAAGGACAGAATTTTTGAAATTACCCGACTTCGATTCCTTGACGAAAAATTGAGAGAATTATAGCAGTAAAGGATTTAAGAAAAATGAAAGAAGCGAATGTGCCTAACAAAATCGTTATAGCCGAGCGTGATAATATTGCTGCGGTTATGGAAAACGGAAAAGTATCCGAATTTTATGTACACAGAGGAGAAATTATTTTAGGTGATGTATATTTGGCTCAAGTTGAAAACATCCTGCCTAGTATAGAAGCTGCTTTTGTAAATGTCGGTTCCGATAAAATGGGATTTTTGCATGCTCAAGATATAGGCGGAAAAGGTGCTTTACAAGACAAGTTAAAGCCAAAGCAGAAAATTGTTGTTCAGGTAGTAAAAGAGCCTACGGGGCATAAAGGTCCGAGAGTTACCACGGAAATATCTCTTCCGGGCAGATTTTTGGTTTTAATGCCTAACGAAGCAGGTGTTAATGTAAGTAAAAAAATAACTTCTTCAAAAGAAAGAGCAAGACTAAAATCGGTTGTAAATTTACTTAAACCTGTAGGTGTCGGAATTATTGTAAGAACAGAAGCGGAAGGGCAAACGGAAGCTGACATTCAGGAAGATTTGGAAATTTTACTGGAAAAGTGGAATAACATAATAACTTCCGCGGAAAGTATGACTCCTCCGAATCTTTTATACAGAGACCAAGACTTGCTTTATAGAGTTATTCGTGAAGCTTGTAATGAAGATACTCAAGAAATTATTGTTGACACGGGATTCGCATTAAACAGAGTACAAAATCTTCTTCAGAATTGGCACATGAATAAAAATATTAACGTTACTCTATACAAAGGTTCAGAACCGCTTTTGGTTTCTATGGATATTCATAAAGAAATCAAAGCAGCGCTTAATATGAAAGTTAATCTTCCGTCAGGCGGCTATCTGTTTATTCAGACAACGGAAGCTCTTACGGTAATTGACGTAAACAGCGGTAAGTTTACAAATTCCGCTACACAAGACGAAACTATTTTGAAAACTAATATTGAAGCGGTTCATGAAATTGCACGCCAATTAAGACTTAGAAATATCGGCGGTATGATTATCATTGACTTTATTGATATGACAAACCGTGTTGACAAGCTTGCTATGATGGAAGAACTTGAACTTGCGATGGAAGCTGACAAAGCTAAACCGCAAGTCGGACAGTTATCTGATTTGGGACTTGTTGAAATGACACGTCACAGACAAGGTCAGGCTATTAGTGAGATTTTTGCAAAAAGATGCCCTCACTGCCAAGGAAACGGATATATTATGGAAGATATTAAATTTGCATCTGCAACATCAGAAGGTGAATACAGAGCAAAGGCGGCAAAATTAAAACTTCCTATGAACAACGGCAAAAAGAATAACAAGTTCAATAAATTCAATAATCAAACAAAACCTGAAACAGACGTAAAAGAAGAAACAATAGTTCAGGAAGAAAAGCTTGAAATAGTTCAAAATCCTTCCTTGGAAGCTCAGACTGAAATAAATGAAATTAAAGAAGAAAAAGAAACTAAGAAAAAATCTGCAAGAAAACCTCGTTTTGATAAGAAAAAATTAAAACAGGATATTTCAAGTGAGAATCTTGCAGAAACCGTGATAAATCAAGATTCCGCAATAGAACCTGTTATAGCTGAAAAAGAAATAAAAAAAGATGATATAGAACAGGAAAAACCTGTTGAGGCTGAAACAGAAAAAACGGAACAAACAGACGAAAAGAAGAAAACAACGAGAAGCCGCAGACCAAACAGAAATTCTCAAAAAAGGACAAGAGCTGCTCGCAAAACAAAGAAATCAGAAGATGAAGAATAAAATACTTATTACATTACTGGGATTGATTTTTACGCTGCAAATATGCGTATTTGCAGCGGATAATCTTTCTGCAAATGAAATTTTGCTGTCGCAAACCGAGGAGCAAGTTGAGATTGAGGATAATACAATATCGGGAGAACACAATCTTGATGATGATTCTGCCCCTGAAATTGTTAAAGAAGAGCAAACAGCCGATACTCTTGTTTCACCTCCGTATAAAAATCCTATTAACAAAAGAAAGCTGGCAAAGAAATTTTTATTAGCTATGTTCGGAGTTGCGCTTTCATCTTTTATGATATTTGCAATTCTTACAATCTATAACAAAATCAGAGAAGGTGTTTTAGACAAAACGAAAACTCTTGACGGCGATATTTCGTTAGATATTCCGGATGATTTAAATGGGGCTGTTAAAACATTTTTAGAAAAAACCAAGTGGTAAAAATTTAAAAATTTGATATGCGCGAATTTGATTTTTATATAGTACCGACTCCTATCGGAAATATAGAAGATATTACATTAAGGGCAATTGATGTCCTGAAAACTGTAGATTTGATTGCTTGCGAAGATACAAGAACTACTCAGAAGCTATTAAACCACTATAATATAAGTACAAAATGTATTTCGTATCATAAGTATAATGAGCGTGAAAGGGTTGATTTTTTTATAAATGAATTGCGCAGCGGAAAGAAAATTGCGCTTGTTTCAGATGCGGGGACTCCTATGATATGCGATCCCGGTGCGGTTATTGTACCGGAACTTATAAAAAATCATTTTTCCGTGACAGCTTTGCCCGGAGCGTGTGCTATTACTACTTTTTTGTCGGAAATACCGCGAGCCGGTGAAGAATTTACCTTTGTAGGATTTATTCCGAGGACAGAGGCTCAAATAAAAAAAATAATGTCGGATAATATGGCTCACAACGTTGTATTTTATGATTCACCTGAGCGGATTATTAATACACTAAAAGCAATTCAAGCTTGCAGAGGTGATGTACAAATATCTTTGGGAAGAGAATTATCCAAACTCTTTGAAGAAGTTATTACAGACAATATTTCAAATGTTATCGAGCATTTTAAAGACGGTATAAAAGGCGAAATTGTTTGTATGGTTTATGCTCAAAATAATATACAAGAATCGGAAATCCGTGCAAAGATAGATATATTAAAAAACAAGGGATATTCAAATAAAGATATTTCCGTTATTCTATCTTCTCTTTTTGATTACGGAAAAAATGATATTTATAATCTATGCATAGATTAAACGTAGGTTTAAATCATTTATTATTTTAAATTTTTTCTTTAGTGCCTTTTTTCTTCTTTCTTTTATTTGCGAGGCAAAAGAAAGAAGTAAAAAGGCACCCCAA
>CADCOS010000050.1 GCA_902803165.1 uncultured bacterium
AAAAAGAATCCTGTAAACACAGGATTCTTTTTTGTTTATTAAGTATTTTAATTATTTTCTCAAGAAATCAGGTAATTGGATTTCAGAAAAATTAGTCATTGTAGGAGCTTTTGGCGCTGCCGAGTTGTTAAATGCTCCTGAGAAAAAGTCTACTGCACTGATTGAACGGTTTTCAACTTTTTCTTCAACAGGTAGTTGTGATTTAAGTTCAAATCCTGTTGCAATAACAGTAATTTGGATTTCACCCTGAATATTATCATCAACAACAGCACCGATTATCACTCTTGCATCATCAAGAACTGCATCATTAATGATATTAGTCGCATCGGTTACTTCGTGCAACGTCATATCAGGTCCGCCTGTAATGTTAACAATTACGCCGGAAGCACCGTTGATAGATGTTTCAAGAAGTTGGGAATTGATAGCGATTTTAGCTGCTTCAATAGCTCTGCCTTCGCCTGTTCCTCTGCCGATGCCCATAAGCGCTGAACCTGAAGCTTGCATAACACTCTTAACATCTGCAAAGTCAACATTGATAAGTCCCGGTATTGTGATGATATCAGAAATACCTTGAACACCTCTCAAGAGAACTTCGTCAACTACGATGAATGACTCTTGAAGTGATACACGTCTGTCAACAACATCAAGCAATTTGTCGTTAGGAATAACTATTAACGCGTCTACTGATTCTCTTAATTTTTCCAAACCTTGTTGTGCTTGGTTTTGTCTTCTCTTTCCTTCAAAAGAGAACGGTTTTGTAACAACACCGATTGTAAGAATACCCAAATCCTTAGCAATCTTAGCTACAATAGGAGCTGCACCCGTACCTGTTCCGCCGCCCATACCTGCCGTTACGAATACCATATCTGCGCCTTCAATAGCACTTGTAATTTCTTGTTGTGCTTCTTCAGCAGCCTTTTCTCCAACTTGAGGCTCTCCGCCGGCACCGAGTCCGTTTGTTAATTTAGCACCAAGCTGTATTCTGTTTTTGCAGGTTGAAGTGTTTAATATTTGTAAATCTGTATTCATTAACCAAAATTCAACACCTGTCAAACCTGACTTAATCATTCTGTTAACTGCGTTTCCGCCGCCGCCGCCTACACCGATAACTTTAATCTTAGCAGGGTTTACACCCGGTGCAGGTTGTGCCATATTATCTGAAGATTGAACGTTATAACCGTAATCGGATTGCGTTTCAGCCTCTTTTCTTCCAAAAATATCAGGTCCTAAATTGTCCACGATTTTTCCTCTTTTTTATTTAACTATACTTATATCAACATACTAACATACTATTTTAAATAGAAAAAATTGTAAAGTTTTTTCAATTTGATTTAAGGTGTTTGTTAATATAAATTTACATGATTTTAAGTAAAATTTATACTATTCCTTGAGCCATCATACCGTCCGCAATTTTCTTAAATCCGGCAAGGTTAGCTCCCGCAACATAATTTCCGGCGCATCCGTATATTTCTGCGCTTTCTTTGCAGGATTTAAAAATATTTGTCATAATTCGGTCGAGTTTTGCTTCAACTTCTTCAAATGAAAAATAGTATCTGATACTGTTTTGCGTCATTTCGATTGCGGAAGTTGCTACACCGCCTGCATTAGCTGCTTTTGCCGGTGCGACAAGAATTCCGTTTCCAAGCAAATATTCTGTAGCTTCAAGAGTACAAGGCATATTTGCACCTTCTCCGACAGCCAAAACCCCGTTTGCAACGAGTTTTTTAGCCGAATTTAGGGTTAATTCGTTTTGGGTAGCGCAAGGAAGTGCTATATCTGTTTTAATTTCCCAAATAGGGGAATCGTCAGAAGTTCTTTCCGTATAAACAGCATCAGAATGTTTGTTTAAATATTCTTTTAATCTTCCTCTCTCGACTTCTTTAATTTGTTTAACCAAATCTAAATCTATACCGTTTTTATCATATACGCATCCTGATGAATCACTCATTGCAACGACTTTTGCTCCGTACGATACAGCTTTTTCGCAAGCATATATTGCTACATTCCCCGAGCCGGAAATGGTAACAGTTTTTCCTTGAAGTGAGTTATTGTTTGCTTTGAGCATTTCTCTCATAAAAAATATTAAACCGTAGCCCGTTGCCTCTTTTCTTGCAAGAGAACCGCCGTAGCAAATATCTTTGCCCGTAAGAACTCCGCCTTCATAGGAATTTTTTATTCTTTTGTATTGTCCGAAAAGATATCCGATTTCTCTTCCGCCAACACCTATATCACCTGCAGGTACATCGACATCCTGACCGATATGACGGTATAATTCAGTCATAAAACTTTGGCAAAATCTCATAATTTCATTATCGGATTTTCCTTTAGGATCAAAATCGCTTCCGCCCTTAGCACCGCCTATAGGCAAACCTGTGAGGGCATTCTTAAATATTTGTTCAAATCCTAAAAATTTCATAATGCTTTGATTTACGGACGGATGAAATCTCAGCCCGCCTTTATATGGTCCTATAACGGAATTAAACTGTACTCTAAAACCTCTGTTTACTATGACATCACCTTTATCATCAATCCAAGGAACTCTAAATGTTATTATCCTTTCAGGTTCGACGATTCTTTCTAAAAGCGCTGTTTTTTCGTATTCGGGATGTTTGTTAAGCATTGGTTCAACCGTGCATAAAACTTCTTTTACTGCCTGTAAAAATTCGGGTTCATTCGGATTTTTCAGTCTTACATTTTCAATTACTTTATCTAAATATTTATTCATATTTCAGCTTTCCCTATAAAATTTCTAACTTTTATATATTATAACTTCAATGGCTTGTTGTAAATATTTAATTGTGTTTACAAAATTTTACAAACGCTAAATCACTTGTATTTACTGACTTTTAGTTAAAACATAATATTTAAAAAAAAGATTGTCGGGCAATTTTTATCCTTGAGGATACTTACAAAAACAGAATCAGCTGTAAATTGAAAGGTGTGTGTATCATGATTAATTTTAATTCATCAATCAACAACGTTAGTCCGTCTTTTGGTGCAAAAGTGCCCGAGTTAAAAATGCCGGAAGGTATAAAAAGAGTTCTTAAACCTTCGGGAATAACAGAGTACCGCCTTCCTGACGGAACTTTGTACGGTGACAGACTAACATCTTTTAGCGGAGATGTGTTTTTTGACAGAATATATTATCCGGGCAGCGGAAATGTGAAGGAATATATTGATTATCATACTGATGGTCGTGTTTCTTCAAAACAAGTTTTTTATGATATTGCTAATACCCTTCAAGAATGGTGGGAGTATGCAAAAAACGGTTTTATGACTTATCACGGGACATACAATGCCGATAACAGTATAAAAAGAGCGGAACATTATTCTGCTGACAATGGTGTGTTAAAGTCTGTAGTAGAGAATGGTTATGTAAAACGTTATGATACTACGGGAAGAGTGGTATCAGAAGTTAAGCAACATTAAATCGGGTAAACATAATGAAGTTGAATGATATTTATGACATTAGTTTCAATGCCAAATACATCGGAAATGTTCATATACAAAAACGAAAGTTTCTGAAATATAAACCATACGAAGTTTCATTAGTTGAATTAAAGAAAGCTGACCAATCCGATTTAAGTGCAATGAGTCGTATTGCAAGGGATTGGCGGGGGGCAATTAAATATCTTATAGGTAATATTGAACCGTCTGAGCGTATACTGGGGATAACGACTCAGACGGATAATTTTGAAAAATTAGATTCGAATAAGCTATTGGGTATTATGCAATATTATGATGAAAAAAAGTCAATATTGCTTGCACGTATACAAACACGTCCTGATACAAAATACTGCAAAGTTAAAAGTCCTCTAACGAGTATCTTTAAACAAAAACGCGAATATAAAGGTATAGGCGGGGTCCTTATTGATAAACTGCTTGAATTGAGAAACGGAAAGAAAGTCTATCTAATAGCAAAAAAAGATGCGATACCATTTTATATAAAAAAAGGTTTTAAGCTTGATTCTGTAAGCGAAAGGGCAATGACTTACGAATAATTATCTGTTTGCGGCTGATTGCGTGTTGTGTTTTAACAGTTTTACCATACTTTCGCCGTGCGATAATAATAGCGTATTATTGCTTTTGTATTTTAGTCGGATATTATTCTTCTATCGACAATCCGTCATTTTCGGCAGCGACTTCAATTAATCTGTAGGACATATAAGCGCCTAATGCAACAGCTTTAAGATCAATACTTTCGTCGTATTTTGCCACTTCCAAAATTGCAGTATTTATTTCAGGATTTTCTTCCTTGAGATACTGCACCATGTTTTTTCGCCAGGACTGTACGTCATTAAAAACTTCTCCGAAAATTTCCGATGACATCTCTTCTGTTATTACCGGTAACATTTCTGTTTTCTCCTATTTTACACAAGTATACCTAATTAAATTTAAAAACTCAATACTTTAGATAAAGTATTGAATTTTGTTTATAAAAATTTATTCAAAGTGCTCAATTCGGATAAATTAATTTTCGTGCTATAATAAATGCAGAGGTTTTATGTTTAAACGTATTTGTAAAATTACATTTATTACTCACGGAGCGACTGTTTTTTCGGAAGACGGAATAATTAACGATCGTATAAAATCGCCAAAATTAAATGATTTAGGCGAAGAGGAAATGGAAAAGGTTTGTGAATATCTTCAAAAACGCGGAGTAGCTTACGATAAAATATATTCAAGTCCAAACGCATGCTGTTTGGAATCTGCACAAATAATAGCAAAATTATTTAAACAGAAAGCTGAAACAGTCGATTTGTTATCAAGAAACCATGGTGTTTGGCAGGGAAATTCGTATGCGGATTTGCTAAAAGAGTATGGCAGTGATATATTGCTTCAAACACCGGAAAAAGGCGAATCTATAAAGGATTTTAATAAACGTGTTTCTCTGTTTATCAATAAATTAATAAAAGAAAATAAAGGTAATCGTATTATTATAGTAACAACGCCCGAAGTGGTTCAGTCGGCTCTCGCTAAGACGCTTGAACTTTCTCCGAAGCAGCAATATAAAATCCTTATCAAAACAGGTTCTCTCACACAAATAAGCTATTTTGAAGGCTGGTCAAGTATTATTTATTGTGACCATAAGCCTTTATAATTCTTATCTCGTATAAACCCTCGGCAGTCTTACTTTTAACCTGCATGTCAGCTCATAATTTATTGTGCCGAGAATTTTAGCCCAACTGTCCAAAGATAAGTCTTCTTCGTCAAGTAAAGTAACTACGTCGCCGATTTTTGCCTCGGTATCACCAATATCAAACATCATCTGATCCATTGTGATATTTCCGACTTGACGAATTTTTTCTCCGTTTAGTTTTGCGTATATTTGATTTGAAAGCTTTCTGTCTACTCCGTCGGCGTAGCCGATAGGAATTGTAGCTATTCTTGCCGGTTCATAAGCCGTAAATGTATGAGAATAGCTTACTCCTTCATTAGGATAAACGGTATGTATATTTGTTATTCTCCCTTTCAAAGACATTACCTGCTTTAGGTTCGGTTTGTAAATTAACTTTTCAGGTAAATCAGGATACAAACCGTATAAAGAAATACCGACTCTTACCATATTTGAAGGTATTTCATAAGCAAAAGTTGCTGCTGTGTTTTGTATGTGCAGCATAAGTCCTTTTGTTTCAACCGAAGAAATTACTTCATTCCAGCGTTTGAATTGTTCTTTTGTCGCATCTTCCTCTTCTGCTGCCGCAAGATGAGTAAATATGCCTTCAAAGTTTAAATAATCTGCGGATTTTACAGTATTTATAAATTCAACGGCTTGTTCTGAGCGTACTCCTATTCGGTTCATTCCTGTATCAATTTTAACGTGTACTTTAGGGCGAATCCCCGTTCTGTCAAAGACGTCTTTACAGGCTTCAAGGTGTGCGTCATTAAATATTGCAATAGAGATATCATTTTGTGCGGCGGATTCTACTGCCCAAACCGGCACGGCTCCTACAACAAGAATAGGTGCTTTGATTTTTATTTCTCTTAAATCAAGTCCTTCATCAATAGATGACACGCCGAACCAATCAACACCCGATGCAAGCATTGTTTTTGCTATCATTTGAGCACCGTGTCCGTATGCATCTGCCTTGACGATACCTAAAAATTTTTTATTTTGAGGTATGCCTTTTTTAATTTCTCTTATATTGTGCGCAAGATTTTCCAGATTAATTTCAACCCACGCATCTTTATGTATATTAATATTTGATTGTCTGATGTTTTTCAATTATATCAACTCCCCGTTTAGGTACCATGTTCTTGCGTTTGTAATTTTTACATTAACAAACTCTCCCGTTAAATCTCTATCGCAAGGTATATGGACTATTTTGTTATTTCTTGTTCTGCCGGTAATGACTTTGTCTCCGTTTTTTCTAATTTCAAAGTTTTCAATAAGAACTTCCATTTCTCTGCCAACATATTTTTTATTGGATTTAAGACAACATTTACGGTTATGTTCGTTCAGTCGGGCAAGACGATCTGTTTTAATATCTTCGGGTATGTATAAATCAACCCATTTCGCCGCAACAGTTTTTTCCCTCGGAGAATACGCCGCTGTATTGGAATAATCTAATTCCAATTCGCTCATAGCTTTTAAAGTGTTCTCAAACTGTTCTTCCGTTTCTCCCGGAAATCCTGCAATAAAGTCGCTGGTGATAGTTACGTCTTTTACTCTTGAACGTAAGTGGTCGCAGATTTTTTTATATGTTGCGTAGTCGTACCGTCTGTTCATTTTTTTAAGGACATAATCATCACCCGATTGCATAGGTATGTGGAAATATTCACAAACCTTATCAAGTTCAAGCACAGTGTCTATAAGCTCATCCGTAATATCAGTAGGATAATTTGTTACAAAACGTATTCTGAATTTGCCTTCCAAAGAATTAAGCCGGCGTAATAACCAAGCCAAATTTTGTCCTTCAGGTAAATCTTTACCAAAAGAATCAACATTTTGTCCCAAAAGTGTGATTTCTTTAAACCCCTCACTCAATGCTTTTTTTGCTTCCGCAATAATTAGTTCGGGATTCCTTGAGCGTTCTCTCCCTCGTGTATATGGCACGATGCAATATGTGCAAAAATTGTTACACCCTTCCATTATCGGAATCCACGCATTCATGCTTTTTACACGGTTTATTTTTATATCGGACTCTTCATAAGGCGTTTCATCTACAGACACAATCCTTTCACCGTTTTCAATACGTTTAATAAGATTAGGAAGTTCGTAGAGTCTTTGAGTGCCAAGCACTAAATCCACATAAGGCGCTCTTTTAAAAACTTCTTTTCCGTATTGCTGTGCAACGCATCCGGCAAATACAATCTTAGGATACGGATTAAATTTAACTTTATTTTCTCCGTCTTTATATTTACCTCTTATTTTCCCCCAAACACCAATTTGGCTGTATGCCTTATCTTCCGATAATTTTCTAATTGAGCATGTATTTATTATAAACATGTCCGCTTCTTTTTGGTTTTCAGTTTTTGTGTATCCGCAATATTCAAGCATGCCGAACATTCTTTCTGCATCGGATTTATTCATTTGACAGCCCATTGTTTCAATATAAACTTTTTTCATAAATTCCCTCGTAATTATGTTAATTCTAATACAAAGGTTTCTTGTAAACAAACTTTTACAAACCATTGTAACAATGATTTTTTAATGTAAAATTAAGAAACAGGGGATTGATAATGTCTACATCTTATGCTACCGGAAGTAAAAAAGCGAAATCTGAATTGTCGGAGTTAATGCCGCAAAATATTGATGCGGAAGAAGCTATTCTCGGAGCTATCCTTGTGAGTCCTGCCTGTATGAACAGAGTCGTTGAACATCTTCGCCCCGAATCTTTTTACAAACCGGCTCACAGATATGTTTATGAAGCGATGCTTCAGTTGTATAACAGTGATACTAAGATTGATATTGTGTCTGTGTCTGATACTTTGAATATGACACAAAAACTTGAACTTGTAGGCGGACGTGCTTTTATCAACGATTTAAGTTATAAGACGATAACCACAACGAACGTGGAATACTATGCAAAAATTGTTCAGGAAAAAGCTATCAAGCGCTCATTAATTAATGCAGGTTCGGAAATAATAAGTCAAGGATATGACCTGAACCCTATCGAAGAATCCTTGGATATGGCAGAAAAACTTATATATGATATATCTTCTCAAAAAGCGTCATCTGCTTTAAATCCTATTAAAGATATTATTTACGATGCTTACGCAAAACTTGAAGACAGAGCAAAAAACAAGGGACAATTGACGGGCGTTGCATCAGGTTTTTACGACTTGGATAACATTTATACAAACGGTTTGCAAAAATCAGATTTGATTATTCTTGCCGCACGTCCGGCAATGGGTAAAACATCATTAGCCTTGAATATTGCGCAAAATGTTGCGCTCAGAGCTAATGTTCCTGTTGCAATATTTTCTTTAGAAATGTCGAAAGATCAGCTTGTACAAAGACTTTTGGGCGCTGAAGCCGAAGTGGATGCGGGCAGAATCAAGACAGGTGACTTAAATACAAAAGATTGGGAAAAGCTTGCGATTGCAATGGACAGATTTTCTCAATCAAAAATATATATAGACGATACGGCAGGTGTTACAATAACTGATTTAAGAGCTAAGTGCAGACGTCTTGCAATGGCGGAAAAAAATCTCGGATTAATTGTAATAGACTATTTGCAGTTAATTGAAGGTACAGGAAGAGAAGATCGTATGCAGCAAATTTCAAGCATTTCAAGAGGTTTGAAAATTTTGGCAAAAGATTTGAATGTTCCGATTATAGCGCTATCTCAGCTATCACGTGCGGTTGAAGGCAGAATCGATAAGCGTCCTATGTTATCGGATTTGAGGGAATCAGGTTCAATTGAACAGGATGCAGATATTGTAATGTTCATATATCGTGATGATTATTATAAAACGGCTGAAAATGAAGAAGAAATGTCAGAAAAAGCTGCCAATAAAGGTGAGGCGGAAGTTATTATTGCGAAAAACAGGAACGGTCCGGTGGGCAGTATAAAATTATTGTTCCAAAACAATATTACAAAATTCAAAAATCCAATGAAAACGGATGTATTTTAATATTTAATCTTATTCGAAGGAGAAATAGTTGTATTTTCTCTTTTGAAATATTGCAATGTGTGCTAAAATGAGTAGAAGAAAGGCGGCAGAATGCAAGTTTCGGCAATATCATCAGAAAATATATATTCAAATAATTCTGCTGAAAACTTAGCAAATAATACTGATTCGGTATTTACGTCTTCCGTTAAAACGGATAAAACAAAAGAAGATATTTATAAATTAATAAACGAATGGAAAGCTTTTTGTATACAAAAAGAGAGTGAATGCTCATTTGATGTTTTGGCATAATTTATGATAGAAAAAAAAGACAATAACGGCTGTATACTAATATTAGGATTTTTTGACGGGATTCATTCAGGACATCAAAAAGTTATAAATTCTGCTGTTGAATATGCAAAATTGAATGGTTTAAAGACTATTCTGCTTACATTTCCAAAATCGCCTGCGGAATATTTTGCGGGTGGTTTTGAATATATTTATCCAAGAAAATATAATTATGAACTAATAAAAAAACTGGGTGTGGATGAAATTGAGGAAACGGAATTTTCAACGCTTGTAAATATTGAGGCTGAGGATTACATAAAAAATATTTTTCAAAAATATTCACCTAAAGCAATTTTTACAGGATTTAATTACACTTTCGGTAAAAACAGAAAAGGTAATACCAAGTTATTAAAAGATTTTCAATCTATTTTTCAGTATGAGTATTTTTGTATACCGGAATATAAAATAGGTAATATAACGGTTTGTTCTTCCAAAATAAAAGAATTTATAAAAAACGGAGATTTAAAAAAGGCTAACGAGTTTTTGGGCAGAAAATTTTTTATAGAATCGAAAGTAATATACGGAAATCAAATAGGAAGAACAATCGGTTTCCCTACGGCTAATTTGGAATATCCTTTAAACATAGTAAAATTACCTTTCGGGGTGTATAAAACTGAAACTTTAGGTAAAAAATCCATGACCAATTGGGGTAAAAAACCGACCGTAGGAATTAATAACGGTGAGATTGCGGAAGTTCATATAATAAATTATGATGATAACTTGTACGGGAAAATACTAAGAGTCGAATTTTCGGAAAAAATAAGAGAAGAAAAAAAATTCAGTAATCTTGAAGAACTAAAAAATCAGCTTAAAAAGGATATAAAAAAATGCTCAGAGTAGTTATAATCGGCTATGGTGAAATGTTTACAAACCTTATTGCAGCGGCATTAGATACAAATTGTAAAATTGTCGGCGTTTTAAGAAAAGAAACGGTTAAATACTCACCGTTTGTGCGAAAACTCAAGGATATATTAAATCCTTCCAAGGATTATAACTATATTAAGAGTTATAATCTGCCCGAAATAACAGATGTTAAAAGTGTTAACAGTTCGGCTTTCAGAAGAAAAATGCTCGGGCTAAACCCGGACATTATACTTGTGGGTTCTTGGGGTGAAAAATTTGAAAAGGAAACTTATGATATTCCTAAAATAGCTTCCATTAATGCTCATCCGTCACTTTTGCCTAAATACAGAGGTCCGAATCCTTATTTTTGGGCTATAAAAAACGGAGAACAAGAAAGCGGAGTTACTTTTCATCTTATAGACAGCGGTTATGATACAGGCGCAATATTAGCACAAGAAGTTGTTAAAATTTATCCGTCAGATACGGGCGAAAGTTTAAAGAAACGTATTGTATTGACTGCAAGAGGAGTTTGCGCCGAGCTTTTAAACTCCCTAAAAGAAGATATAATAATTCCGCTGCAGCAAAATGAAGAAAAATCAAGTTATTATTCATATCCTGAAGGATTGGAGCTGAATTTTACTCAAAAAACAGCAGAAGAAAATTATGCTTTAATAAGAGCATCCTATCCGTGGGAAAAAACTTATTTTTATCACGATATTACTCCGCTTACGCCTGACGCTAAAAATACTTCAACAGAAGAAAATGCTTCTCAATACTGTAAAGCCGGCATGGTTGCGGAAGTCGATTTTAAGACTAAAACTGTTTCTGTTGTTTGTAAAGACGGCAAAGTATTAAGAATGTCAAACCTAAATTTATATAAAAATTTTGACAGACCTTTTACAAAAAATTATATAAAATTAGAAATTAAAGAAGGCGATTTATTGTAATTTTCCGCAGCAATTTTTGTATTTTTTGCCGCTTCCGCATGGACAAGGTTCATTACGTCCGACTTTTGGTATTGCCTGCTGCGGTTGTTCAGGTTTAGGAGCTGCAATTACATCAAAGACATCCGAAAATACTCTTGAACAATATAAAACCGTAGCGGAAGAATAAATCGTTCTTTCAAGGTAATCAGATTTATATTCATGAATTAAATCTTCAAACGTATATTTTGTTTCAAGGATTTCATTAATAACTTCCATAAAGTTTGAATTTTCGGCAGATACTTTTTTAAGTATGCTGTCAGGTATTGATTCGTTGTTCAGAAAATACTCAATACAACCTTTAGCGTTTTCAACTTTTTCTTTATCTTTAAAAATTTGGCAGAAAGTTTCGTAAAAAGGAATAGCATAAAGCCCTTTTTCTTTGTCAAAAATAACTGCAACATCATAAGTTTCTTCATGAGAACCGAATCCGCCGATTGAATTTTCAAGAAAATTTCCGTAGTTATTATCTAATTCTTTAACCTTGAAAAATTTATAATCTTTTATATCGGAACTCTTGTCCGATAGGTCAATTTCTTCTCCGTCATTAAACGCACCAATTATATCGTCGGCATGTTTGTTTGTTGTTAAAATTGTATCTTTTTCGAAAGTTTTAATAAATTTTTCATACATTTCTGATATTGTATTTTTTATCTCTTCTTCTTTTTCGGAATTATTAATGTATAAAAGTTTTGGATTTTGTACCAATTTCATAACGGCATATCTCATAGCTTCCGCTTTTTGCGAGTGAGATAAAACGCTTGAAATTTCTATAACATAATATTCATTTCTTAATTCAAAAATTCTTGAAACTATATATTGTCCTGAATAAATACCTCTGAAGTTTGTCATTTTAGTCAGGGATAATACATTGTAGCTTTTTTCGTTTACCAAATTGTATAATTCAAATCCGTTTTTAAGTATTTTTTTGATTTCAAATATTGAAGAAATTGAGTTTATAAGGCTGTCTACAATTTCTGAATTTTTAGAGTTTTCTTCCTTATACATTTCTAAAATAGACTTGTTTTCTATTCTTCTTTCAAAAATGTAAGGTAAAAATATTTTTTCCATCTGGTTTAGTGAAATATCCCTTGCACCTATTGTTGCAAGGTATTCATCAAAATCTTTTTTTACGGTTTCATCATTTTGTGTAAATTCAAAAACGGATTTAATAATATCATTAATTTCGGTAATTTTTTCTATAACAGCCATAGTTTCCTCTCTTAAATTTTCTTTTTTAATAATACATTAAGCACTGTCTTTTATCAATAATTCCTAAAACGGAAGTATTTGCAATCCCCCGATTAAATAAACAAATATCCTCCGTTTGGATGTTATGTAAAAGCATAGATTTTTTTAGAATTAGATCTTGGAGAGGAATATGTTAATTAAATCAGAGGGAAAGAATAATTTGGCGAAAGCCGTTAACCGTGTAACTATGCCGGCAAAGTCACGTTCTTACGAACTTTGTGTTAAAGCGGATGCGCTAAGATTTTCTAAATTATATAAAGAATCGGTTAAGTGTTATCTTGATTCTATAATGATGGATAGAAATCAGTCAGAAGCATATTGGGGCTTGGCTGTTTCGTATAAATATCTTACAGAATATAAAAAAGCGGTTAATATGCTTGAAAAGCTTATAGAATTTGATGAAAACAACGATAAGTATTATTTTGAAATCGGTGTTTGCTGTCTTTCTGACGGACGTCCCGCTGATGCTATTCCTTATCTGATAAAAGCAATCGTTTTGAATAAAGAAAATCTTGAAGCTCAAATACAACTTGCAATTGCGCATGAATTGGTTGATGAAGCGGATTTGTCTTTAATGATATATGATAAATTGATTGAAACGAATCCCGAGTTTTTAAAAGCTTATTACAACAAGGGTGCAATGTTAATGGGAATGGGAAGGTTTGAAGAAGCATCAAAGACTTTCTTCAAGCTTACAAAGAGAAATCCCGATTATTATAAAGCGTATTTGGGAATCGCAATGTGCTTTGATAAGCTCGGAAAATATTCTGACGCTATCAGATATTACAAAAAGTTTTTGGGATTAAAACAGTTTTCCGAAGATTCTGTTTTTGCCAAGCAAAGAATGGTCGAACTCAGAGAGTTTATGCCTAAGAGAAAATCTTTGTTCAGAATTGTTTAGCATTAAGTTAGGTTTACACCTTTAGGCACTACGGTTACTCCGCCTTGAGAAACATAAAAGCCTCTCTTTAAGTCGTCTTCTTTATTTACACCTATTTTTGTATAAGGCGGGATTTGAACGTTTTTGTCTATAATGGCTTTTCTGATTTCAGAATATCTTCCGACATTGACATTTTCCATTAAAATGCTGTCTGTTACTTGAGAGTAACTGTTTATTTTTACTTCGGGAGAAAGTATACATCTGGAAATAGTTCCGCCTGAAACAATGCATCCTTCTGATACCATTGAATCCGTCGCTCTGCCTATTCTTTCTCCTTCCTGCCAGATAAATTTTGCCGGCGGATAGTTGTAATTAAAGGTTCTAAGCGGCCAATCTTTTGAGTATAAATTAAGTTCAGGCTCATATTCCAATAAATCCATATTTGCCTGCCAATATGCATCAATACTTCCTACATCACGCCAATATCCTCTTTCTCTTTCGGTGATTCCCGGAAAATAATTTTCAGCAAAATTGTAAATATAAATATTTTTTCCCTGTCCTAAAAGCATCGGTATAACATTTTTACCGAAATCGTGGTTTGATTCGGTTATTACGGAATCTTCATTTAAAGCTTTCAAAAGAATTTCTTTATCGAAAATATAGTTTCCCATTGAAGCCAAACACATTTTTGGATTGTTCGGAATAGATTTAGGCGGCGTTTTCGGTTTTTCTACAAAACCTGTTAGTCTCCAATTCTCATCAACTTCTATAATGCCGAATTCGGAAGCTTCTTCAATCGGTATCGGTATGGCGGATATTGTCAAATCAGCGTTTTTTGATTTATGAAAATCAAGCATTTTTCTTACATCCATTTTATAAATATGGTCTCCGCCAAAAACACATACAAAATCAGGGTTTTCGTCATGAATATGGAAAATGTTTTGGTATATGGCATCTGCCGTTCCTTTATACCAGCTTCCTCCCGTTCTCATTTGTGCAGGCGCTAAGTCTACATATTGATTTAAGAACGGTGACAAAGTCCACCCCCTTGTAATATGTTTATTCAATGAATCGGATTTATATTGCGTTAAAACTTTTATTTTGAAGAACCCCGAGTTGATAAAATTGTTTAATACAAAATCTATAATACGATATCTACCGCCAAACGGCACAGCAGGCTTAGCTCTGTCTTGTGTTAAAGGCAAAAGTCTTTTTCCTTCTCCGCCTGCCAGTATCATTACCAAAACGTTGTCTGTTGACATAAAAAGCTCTCCTAAAAAAATTAAATATCTACATTTGCCATCATATTTATCAATGTATCAATAGTATTTTGCATATTTACACTATCTGAAGTTTTTTGTTGTAAAAATGCATTAATTTGAGGCATCATTTCAATTGCGGTATCAAGCTTCGGGTTTGTACCCGGTTGATACATACCTACATCAATTAAGTCTTTGTTTTCTCTGTACATTGCAAGAATTTTTCGCATTTTAGCCGCAGCTTCTTTATGTTCACTCGAAGCTATTGCTGACATAAGACGGGAAATACTTCCCAATACGTCAATAGCCGGATAATGGTTGGCTTCTGCAACTTTTCTCGACAGGAATATGTGACCGTCGGTAATACCACGCACAGTATCAACAATAGGATCGTTTATGTCATCGCCTTCCATTAAAACCGTATAAAAGGCTGTTATTGAACCTTTAGGGCTGTTACCTGCTCTTTCCATTGCCTTTTGAAGCCATGAAAATATAGAAGGCGGGTATCCTTTCATTGTCGGCGGTTCACCGATTGATAAACCGACTTCACGACCTGCCATTGCGCAACGTGTAATGGTATCAGTCATTAAGAAAACTTTTTTTCCTTGGTCTCTGAAATATTCACAAACGGCAGTTGCTGTAAGGAGACATTTTTGTCTGATTAAAGGCGGCTGGTCGCCTGTTGAACAGACTAAAACAGATTTCTTCATGCCTTCAGGACCAAGCGCATCTTCAACAAACTCTTTAACTTCTCTTCCTCGTTCTCCGATTAGTGCAACTACGTTGACATCAGCATCGGAATTTCTCGCAATCATACCTAACAGTGTACTTTTACCCACACCTGAACCTGCAAACAACCCCATACGCTGTCCGCAGCCAAACGTCATACATGCGTCTATTGCTCTTACGCCTGTTGAAAACATTTCCGTTATAATAGGTCTTTCAAACGGCCCCGGAGGCGGACCTTCTACATTACGCCAAATAGCACCTTCAGTATTCATGGGTTTACCGTCAATCGGATCGCCCATGGGATTAATTAATCTTCCGAGAAGGAAATCTCCGACAGGAATCATAATGGGCTGACCTGTTGTCTGAACAAGACTTCCTTGACCGATTCCGGCGCCGTCATATAAAAGTAAAAGCTGCGCCGCATCACCCTTAAAGGCAACAACTTCCGCGGGCTTTTTCTCTCCTGTCGCGGATTCTATATAACATAAATCGCCGATTTTCAGCCCCGGTAATTTGACTTCTACCGTTAGGCCGAGTAATTTTGATACGCTGCCTCTATATTGATACAAGTCAACTTTATCTATTTTTTCCCGAACTTTTTGTTTCAGTTCGTTTAAATATTCTTGATTAACTCCGTCCATATTAAAAGTTTACCATATTGAGATGTTTTATAGAAGTATTTTAATAAAATATCATTATTGGCGCTATAGTCAAATATGTTTATAGTATAATATTATTCTGAAGAGGATGAAACATTGAAATTTTCGAAATTAACAATCGCAATATTATTTGCATTACTGTTAGGAATAGCAGTCGGACTATTTTGCCCTGACTTTGCCGTAAGAACACATGTGCTTGCGGAAGTCTTTTTAAGAATGGTTAAAATGATTATAGCACCGTTACTTTTTGCAACGCTTGTTGTAGGTATTGCAGGTCATGGCGATGCAAAAAGTTTGGGAAGACTGGGCGTTAAAACCATAATATATTTTGAAGTTGTTACAACACTTGCTCTTGTAATAGGTTTAGGATTCGCAAATTTATTTCGCCCGGGGCACGGCATGGAAAGTATAGCTGCTCAACATATAGGTTTGACTGAAATTACAAACATGGCTTCGTATACTCATCCGACATCCTTCGGACAAATGCTTTTGAGCTTGTTTCCTACAAGTGTAGTTCAATCAATGGCGGAAGGCAATTTACTTCAAATAGTTGTATTTTCGCTGTTTTTTGCTGTTGCAATTTGTGCGGTAGGCAAAAAAGCGCAGCCGGTTCTTGATTTGTTAAACTCGGTTTCCAATATAATGTTTAAGTTTACGGAATACGTTATGTGGTTTGCTCCGATGGGTATATTTGGTGCAATAGCATATACCGTAGGTACAAACGGCTGGGAAATACTTATAAATTACGGAAAAATTATTTTGTCACTATATACGGCACTTGCTGTTTTTGTTCTTTTAGTGCTTTTTGTTGTTTGTAAAATAGTCCATATTTCATTCAGAGGACTGTTAAAAGCAATAGGCGAACCTGCTTTGTTAACATTTACTACAGCAAGTTCAGAGGCAGCATTGCCTAAAGCTATGGCTATAATGGAAAACTTTGGTGTTCCGAAGTCGATAGTAGGTTTTGTAATGCCGACGGGGTATACATTTAATCTTGACGGTTCAACGCTTTATCTTGCAATGGCGGTTTTATTTTCAACTCAGCTTGTGGGAATAAATCTTACGATTGAGCAGCAATTGGTTATAATGTTTGCCTTAATGCTTACTTCAAAAGGTGTTGCAGGCGTTCCGAGAGCATCTTTGATTGTCCTTGCGGGGACTTTGACAAGTTTCAATATACCGATATTGGGCGTTGCAATATTATTAGGTATAGACCAAATTCTTGATATGGGAAGAACTACAGTCAACTTAATCGGTAATTGTGTTGCTACGGTTGTAATTGCAAGATGGGAAAATTGCTTTGATTACAATAAAATGGGTGCTTTCTTAAAAATGAAAAATATAAAAACAAATACTTACGGTAAAATTAAAAGTGAAGTAAGTTTTGAAGAAGATTTTAGTAAATAAATAAAATAAAGGGGAAAAAATGGAATATAAAGATACGTTAAATTTACCGCAAACAACTTTGGAAATGAGAGCAAACGCAACTCAAAAAGAACCGCTTACTCAAAAATTTTGGGAAGATATAAATGTCTACGAGAAAAATCTTGAACAAAGAGATAAGACAAATTCATTCGTTTTGCATGACGGCCCCCCTTATTTAAGTTCAGGAAAAATTCACGTAGGTACAGCATTAAATAAGATTCTTAAAGACATACTAATTCGCTATAAATCAATGAGAGGTTTTTATGCACCTTATGTTCCGGGTTATGACGGACACGGACTTCCTATTGAAAATAAGGTTGTTAAAAATATAGAGGGCGGAAGAAGTGCTCTCACGCCTGCTCAGTTAAGAGAAAAATGCAGAGAATATGCTCATGAAAGCCTTAAAGGTCAGGAAAGTGAATTTAAGCGTTTAGGTGTTTGGGGTGACTGGGAACATCCTTATTTGACAATTGATTCTGATTTTGAAGCCGAACAAGTCAGAGTTTTCGGAGAAATGTATAAAAAAGGGTATATCGAAAAAGGTTTAAAACCTGTGTATTGGTGTGCTTCCTGCGAAACGGCACTTGCAGAAGCCGAGGTTGAGTATGCGGATATTTCATCTAAATCTATATATGTTCGTTTTAAGTTTGACGAATCTTCAACCGAAAAAATTAAGAAGTTAGTTGACCTTCAAGGTAAAGATGTTTATGCAATAATTTGGACAACAACACCTTGGACAATCCCTTCAAACGTAGCTATTTCAATGCATCCGAGATTTGAGTATTCTTTCTTTACATACAAAAATGATGTATATGTAGCGGCAACAGATTTATTAGGTGCATTTTTAGCTGATACAGGTATTGAAGAAAATGAAATCAGTGTTATAGGTGCATGTGTCGGTCAGGATTTGGAACTTTTAGAGGTTAAACATCCTTTGATTGACAGAAACTCTAAAATAATATTGGGTGAACACGTTACACTGGATGCCGGAACAGGTTTGGTACATACAGCCCCCGGGCATGGTCTTGAAGACTATGAAGTAGGTGTTAAATATGGTATAGAAGTTCTATCTCCTCTTGACAGCAAAGGTTGTTGGACAGAAGAGGGAAGAATACCCGAATTAGTCGGAGTACCGTATTACAAAGGTAATGATATGGTAATCGATATGCTTATCGGGAAAAAAGCGCTTGTATACCAAAATGAAATAAATCACTCATATCCGCATTGTTGGAGATGTAAGCATCCGGTAATATACAGAGCTACACCGCAGTGGTTTGTTAAAGTAGATAAATTCAGAGAAAAAGCACTTGAAGCAATTAAAGGTGTAAAGTGGATTCCTGCAAGCGGAGAAAGCCGTATCGGTAATATGGTTGCAGGCCGTACGGATTGGTGTATTTCCCGCCAAAGAGCTTGGGGTGTGCCGATTCCGGTATTCTATTGCGAAGATTGCGGAGAAGCAATTGTAACTGATGAAACGATAGAAAATGTAGCGAAAATATTTGAAAAAGAATCTTCCGATGCGTGGGTAAAACGTACTGCAGAAGAACTTTTACCTGAAGGGTTTGAATGCCCGCATTGCCATAAAAAACATTTCAAAAAAGAAAATGATATTATGGATGTATGGTTTGATTCAGGTGTAACATGGAGAACAGTCGTGGAAAAACGTTCAGCTGAATTAGGTCACACGCCTGTTGATATGTACCTCGAAGGTTCAGACCAACACAGAGGCTGGTTCCAATCTTCGCTGCTTACATCCGTTGCGGTTCAGGAAAAAGCTCCTTATAAACAAGTTCTTACTCACGGTTTTGTCTTCGGAGAAGACGGGAGAAAGATGTCAAAGTCTTTAGGAAACTATATAAGACCGGATGATATTATTGAAAAATACGGTGCGGATATTCTCAGATTGTGGGCGGCATCAGTTGATTACAGAAATGATACCAAAATCGGTGATAATATTGTAAAACAACTTACTGAAATCTTTAAAAAGACAAGAAATACAGCAAGGTTTTTGCTCGGAAATATTCATGATTTTAATCCTGCGAACGATTATGTTAAATACGAAGAATTAAAGCCTATTGATAAGTTTGCTTTGCATAAATTGAATAAAGTTATTGCAGAAATTACGGAATCGTTTGAAAATTATGAGTTTTATAAGTATTTTCAAGCGCTTCAAAATTTCGCGGCGAACGATTTAAGTTCATTCTATCTTGATATTGTTAAAGACAGACTTTATACAGCGGGTAAAAAATCGCTTTCAAGAAGAGCATGTCAAACTGTTTTATATGAAAACTTGCAGGCTTTAGTAAGAGTTCTTACTCCGGTAATGCCGCATCAGGCAGAGGATATTTGGCAAAATACACCTGAGTGTCAACGTGGCGGTGTAGAAAGTGTCTTGTTAACCGATTGGCCGAAAATCCATTCCGAATGGAACAATGAAGCTCTTGAAGAAGAATTTGCAAAAATTCTTAAAACAAGAGAAGTTGTTACTCGTGCAATAGAACCGTTAAGAGCAGACAAAAAAGTGGGAAGTTCACTTGAAGTCGGTGTTTATATAAAATCCCCTGACTCGGAACTTCTGAAAAAGCATGATAAAGATATAGCAGATATATTTATTGTTTCGCAAGCTTTTGTATCGGAAGAAGCTCCGAAAGATATTCTTAATGAATATCAGGAGGACGGTATAACAGTATGGGTAGTAAAAGCAGAAGGTGAAAAATGCTGCCGCTGCTGGAAATACAGAAAACTAAACTCTGACGGAATCTGTGAAGATTGTAATGATGCCGTTAATGCATAAGTAAGAGGAAATTCTGTAAGAGAAATTCAGATAAAATTATCAAATAAAAAAGGATGTCTAATTTTAGACATCCTTTTTTATTATGTTTGTATATAACTCTAAACCAATGCTTTAGATTTTTCTATACAGCTGATTAAAGTTGAAGCAACTGTTTTTTGTTCTTCATAAGTAAGTTCAGGGAACATAGGAAGTGAAATAACCATTTCGGTATTCTTTTCGGTAATAGGTAAATCACCCATTTTGTAACCCAAATGAGCATGAACTTTTTGCATGTGAAGAGGTATCGGATAATACAGCATTGCACCGATTCCTGATTCTTGGAGCATTTTATGAATTTCATCTCTGTTAGGTATTTTAACTGTGTATTGGTGATATACGCAATAAGTATCTGACAATTCAGACGGAGTCTTGATATCAGAGCAGCCGGCAAACAACTCATTATATGTTGCTGCGTGAGCTCTTCTTGCGCTGTTCCACTCATCAATATAATTCAATTTGACTCTCAAAATTGCAGCTTGAATTTCGTCTAAACGAGAATTTAAACCAACTTCGTCATGGTGATATCTTATGGCACCGCCATGGTTACGAAGAGCTACAATTCTGTTCTTTAAGTTTTCGCTGTTAACTGTAATTAAGCCGCCGTCACCCATTCCGCCGAGGTTCTTTGTCGGATAGAAGCTATAGCATCCGATATCACCGAATGTACCGACTTTTTTACCTTTGTATTCGGCACCGATTGCTTGGCAGCAGTCTTCAATTACGTACAAGTTATGACGTTTTGCGATATCCATAATTTTATCCATATCACAAGGTTGTCCGTATAAGTGAACCGGCATAATGGCTTTGGTTCTTGGTGTAATTAATTCTTCAATTTTGTCGGCATCAATATTAAATGTATCAGGATCAATATCACAGAATACAGGAGTAGCGCCAACGATTTCTATTGATTCTGTTGTAGCAACGAATGTAAATGCTGTTGTAATAACTTCATCACCTGCACCTATATCCAAAGCTCTAAGTGCAATATGCAAAGCATCAGTACCTGAATTTAAGCCTACAGTATAGTTGCAGCCAATGTATTTTGCAAGTTCCGATTCCAATGCTTTTACATTTGGTCCTAAAATATAAGAACCTGAACGAAGTACCTCGCATACTGCTTTTTCAACTTCGGAACCGATTTTCGCGTATTGTCTTTTTGAATCTAAAATAGGTATCATATTTATTCCTCCAATTCTTCTTAATATATAATGCCCCTAACTCAAGTTTAACATACAATTTAGGTGTCTTTATATATTCTTTATTTTAAAATTGAAGGATTAATTACCGCTCTTTTTCAGTTCGGTTAAAGTAGGATCTAAAAGGCGCCTTCCAACGTTGTCAAAATTGATGGAATACAAATTCTTGTTTCCGTATTTAATCATTTTTTCAACAATTCCTGTTCCGTATTTGGCATGAATAACCGTGTCACCTTGTTCAATAGGATCCGAAGAAACCATATCTTCAGGAGGTATCTCTGCATCATATACAGGAACAATCGGGGTGTTTGACTGACGTGTTTCTAAAATTTCACCCGAGTCTTCTTTCGGCAAACTGTCAGAAATCTCTGCGAGCGGTTCTTCAAAATCGTTTTCCTCTTCTTGAGGGATTGCAAGTTCTTCTAATTCTTCCATCCCGTCACCAAGGAGCAGCGAATCATCAGTTTCTTCCGTGTCTATTTCATTCAGTTCATCAATAAAATCTAAATCATTGTCGGAAATTGATTCGTCTTTTACTGTAGTAAATACTTTATCTACATCTTCGACAATCTCTTTATCCAAATCCTCTGACTGAATATTTTCTATGATTGTATCATCTTCATCTATATCGACTAAAATATCGTCGTTATTTGATTCTGTTTCATTGAGTTCGATAATTTCATCATTATTGAATTCTTCTTCATTTTGACTCAAAGGTAAAACACTTAATTCATCAATGTTTATGTCTCTGGCTTCATTAAACTCCGCCAAAGTTTCGGTATCAGGTTCTTCAAATTCCTGTTTTTCTTCTGATATATCTTCAGCAGCCGTCTCTTCAACTTCTTGAGAGGATTCTTCTATATTTTCAATTATTTCGGAATCAATTTCGTCGGAATTTAATTCGACAATTGTAGAATCATCTTCAATAATTTCTTCATTTTCAAGATTTTCTGATACATTATTCGATTCTATAATTTCATTGGAAGCTTCAATTTCATGTTCTTCTTTTTCTTCTTCAATAGAACTTATGTCTTGATTTGAATTAAGCTCTTCAATTTCATTAACGTCTTCATTAATTTCTTCAGTTGAATTTTCTGTCTCTTCGGCAGGTT
>CADCOS010000051.1 GCA_902803165.1 uncultured bacterium
CAATGAGAAAATCATTGTTGTAGCACCAACAACAGCCGTACCGATAAGTACAGGTTTTGAAGTTGCTTTAAACGTATTTCCTGCGCCATCATTTTCTTCCAAGAATCTCTTAGCATTCTCAAAATCAGGCTTAAATCCGTAGTATTTTTCAATACCTGATGCAACATCCGGAACTTCTTCAATCAATGATAATTCATATACTGATTGAGCGTTATCCGTAACAGGTCCGTAAGAGTCTACTGCAATGGTTACAGGTCCCATTCCCAAGAAACCGAATGCAACAAGACCGAATGCAAATACCGAAGGATAAATCATTGTTTCTTCAGGAATATATAAGCTTGCAAAGTAAGCCAATCCCATCAATAATACAACAATTGCACCAATCCAGAAACCGGAGAAGTTTCCTGATACAATACCCGAAAGTATTGTCAAAGATGCACCGCCTTCTTTGGAAGCAGTTACAACTTCGTGTGTATGCTTAGCATGAGGGCTTGTAAACACCTTCGTCGCTTCAGGTATAAGAGCAGCGCCCAAAGTACCGCAAGAAATTATTATTGATAGAACTAACCATAAATTGTCAGGAAGTTCACTCAACAGTGCTTTACTTACGCAGAATGTCATTATTATTGATAATATTGAAGTAATCCAAACCAAATTAGTTAAAGGAGCTTCAAAATCAAATTTCTTAGCAGCATTTGCATAGACTTTTGTAACCAAACCGTTAAACCAATAAGAAACAACTGATGTGATAATCATCAGGAACCTCATTGTAAAAATCCACGCAAGCAACTGTACTTGATAATCTTTAAATACACCGAGAAGAATGAAGCTTACAAGAGCAACACCTGTTACACCGTAAGTTTCAAATCCGTCTGCTGTAGGTCCGATTGAATGACCTGCATTATCACCCGTACAATCGGCAATAACACCCGGATTACGAGGATCGTCTTCCTTAATACCGAATTGAATTTTCATTAAGTCAGAACCGATATCTGCAATTTTTGTAAAGATACCGCCTGCTACACGAAGAGCTGACGCACCTAATGATTCACCGATAGCAAAACCTATAAAGCAAGCTCCGGCAAGTTCACCGGGAACAAATAAAAGAATTACAAGCATCATAATTAGTTCTATTGAAACCAAAAGAACACCGATACTCATACCTGCTCTAAGCGGAATATTCATAATATCCAACGGTTTACCTTTTAATGCGGTAAATGCTGTTCTTGAATTAGCAAGAGTATTCATTCTTATACCAAACCAAGCTACAAGGTAAGAACCGAGAATACCCAAAACTGACCATCCCAAAATAATTCCTACGGAAGACAGTTTCATACCCTGCAAATACCAAAAGTAAAATGCAATACATAAACCAATCAAAACTTCTAATGCAAGAAGGAATTTTCCTTGTTGAATTAAGTAAGTTTTACAAGTTTCAAAAATTGTGTTACCTACTTCTTCCATTTTTGCATGGACAGGCACCTTCTTAACACGGAGAAACTCAATAAGTCCGAATATTACACCGATGACAGAAACGATTAAGCCTATAACCAAAAGGTTATAGCTGTCAACGCTTGCTGCTTTAATATTCGGAACAACAAGAGAAGCTTCACCCGCAAAAGAAGGAGCACAAATCATTGCAAGCAATGATGAAATCAAAAATTTTTTCATAATAACTCTCTCCTTTATAGTGTACTTCCAAAGTTAAACACTAAACTACTCAATCATTATATATAATAGAGCCAAATATTACAAGTAAAAAAACATTATTTTTTATTTGTTACAAATTGTGAACGACATGGACAATTATTTTATGCTTATATACTTTATATATGTATATGAGGATATAATTATGGCAATGAACGTAAACAATCAAAATTTGAATGCTAAAAATATTTTCGCAGCACTTGATGCAAAAGACGGAAAACAGGACGGTAAAGTACAAAAATCTGTTTGGAACGCTTTTGCAGAAATATCGGGCGGAAACAAAATAAGTAACTATATAGAAGAGAAAAACGGCGTAAATGCTATAGGCAAATACTTGGCGAATGCTAATGATACAGTTAAAACAAATATTATGAGCTATCTTGGCGGATTGGTAAAACCGGAAGCAGAAACAAAAGCTCCAAAAACAACAAATACAACACCTGTAAATAAAACAACCGAAACAAGCGTTGTATCAAAGAAAGTAGAAAATAGTAATAAAACACAGTCCGCAGAGAATGTTTCATTAGAAGGAACAGAATACAAAAAAGAATATGATATGATTAAAACCTTAGTTGATTTTTACGGATACAAAGTCAGCGAAGAAGATTGCATAAAATTTGCAAAAGAAGTTTATACACAATGCGAACGTTCTCATGTATCGCCGGAAGCTGTAATTTCAATAATATGTATTGAATCTAATTTTAGCAGAAAGCCTGCAGACAGAGGCAGTAAAGGTGTAATGCAAATTACCGGTATTACGATAGATGATATGCTAAAGCACAAAGATACTTATGAAAAATTGGATTATCGACTATATAAAGAAGTAATGTATGATGCCAACGGAAGGAAACGCAGCAAAAGCGAGATATTGAAAAAATGTTATGAAGAACCTGAATTTTGTATAAAAGCAGGTATATTATGCTATAAGAGAAAAGAAGTTAAAGCCATTTGCCAAGAAACAGGATATGATGTAAAAGATGTTGCACAAGCACCGCAATATTTTAAAAATCAACTGACAGAAGCACAAAGAAAACATATACAAGAACAAACTTTCTACTACTATAACGCTAACAACCACAAAGGCGGAGCATCATACGTCAATCGTCTGAAAAAACACGGTATTGACGTTCCGGCAAACGTTGAAGTCAGGGAAGGTTACAGAGCCGAGGCAACAAGAAATTATGAAATGCTTGGCGGAAAATATGACAAAGTACCTCAACCAAAAATTTCTATATATGATAACGAAGCTGTAGAATTAGTATTCTAACAAATAAACATACAATCGCCGTAGCTGTAGAATCTGTATTTATTCTCTATCGCTTCTTTGTAGGCTTCAAAGATAAAATCTTTACCTGCCAAAGCGCTAACGAGCATCAAAAGCGTTGATTTCGGAAGGTGAAAATTCGTTATTAATTTATCTACGACTTTGAATTCATAAGGAGGGTAAATAAAGAGTTCGGATGCGGATTTACAAGCCTTTATTTCTCCGAACTGCTGATATGCCGTCTCTAAAGTTCTGACGGTTGTTGTCCCGACAGCTACAAGCTTTTTGCCTTCTTTTTTTGCCTTATTTATCAAATTAGCTGTTTCTTCGGATATTTCAAAGGTCTCCGAATCCATTTTATGCTCCAAAACATTTTCGCATTTTACAGGGCGAAAAGTTCCTATTCCTACATTTAAGGTTACATATCCGATTTCAACACCTTTTTGAGAAAGCTTTTCCAATATTTCGGGAGTAAAATGCAGTCCCGCCGTTGGCGCTGCCACTGAGCCTTCGTCCTTAGCATAAACCGTTTGATATCTTTCAAAATCCAGCTTTCTCAAATCTTCATCCGCCATTTTCCTTTCAATATACGGCGGAAGCGGAATATTTCCGACACGATGAAGGATATCCAACAGGTTTCCTTCATGAATCATTTTTACAAGCCATTTTCCGTCATCAGGAAGAGGTTTAATGATTTCAACCGATAACTCCTCACTCACCTTTATTATCGTGCCTTCTTTTACTCTCTTTGAAGGACGAATCAGAACTTCCCATTCATTATTTGAATGTTCTTTCAGCAAGAAAACCTCTATTTTTGCGCCTGTATCTTTATACCCGTAGAGCCTTGCAGGCATAACTTTTGTATTATTAAGTATCAAAATACAGTCATCATTTATTAAATCGACTATGTCATAAAAATGTTTATGCAAAATTTGATGATTTTCTCTGTTCAAAACCATCATTCTGGAATCTTGTCTTTTTTCTGTCGGCTTTTGAGCTATCAATTCTTCCGGCAAATTATAATCAAATTCGGACAGTAACATCTTTAACCTTTCACCCCGTCAAACAATATCCGCTTTAAACTCGCCCGTACATATCTTCGTAACGAATAATATCTTCTTCTATCAGTAAATCGCCTTTTTGAACTTCAACTATTTTCAAATCTTCTTCATAAGGATTTTGAAGCGAATGAATGGCTTTTACAGGAATATCTACGCTGTGTCCCGGACTCAAGAACAAGTCTTTACCTTCCAAAACAACTTTAGCTTTACCTTCCAAAACAACCCAGTGTTCACTTCTGTGTTCATGCGATTGCACTGATAATTTTTGCCCCGGATTAACGTGTATCATTTTGGTCAAAAATCCTTTTCCCTCGCCTAATACCGTGTAATAACCCCAAGGACGATAAACCGTTTTATGAACTTTGTGAGTATTATCATTTTGTTTTTTCAACGTATCGTATATTTTTTTTACTTCCTGCGTTTTATCGGATTTGCATGCCAGTATTGCATCTTCTGTCTCAACGAGAACTATATCTTCCAAACCGATTGTCGCAACAAGTTTTGAAGAAGAATAAACGAAAGAGTTTTTGGAACCTTCATCTATAACATGTCCTATTTTAACGTTTCCGTTTTCATCTTTTTTACTGACATCATAAATAGATTTCCAGCTGCCCAAATCATTCCAATCACTTTTTAAAGCAACAAGAGCAATTTTGTCCGACTTTTCCATTATCGCATAGTCTATTGATATAGCCGGCATCTTGTCAAATTCTGTATAAGGAATTTCGGAAGATTTTGTAAAATCGAAATTTTTAAGCTTGTCATAGATTTCGGGAGCTTTTTTAGAAGCTTCTTCCAACAATACGGAAGCTTTAAACATAAATATTCCGCTGTTCCAATAATAATTTCCTTCTTGTAAATATTTTTGAGCTGTTTCAAAATCGGGTTTCTCAACAAATTTATTAACTTTAAATCCGTCAAAAAGTTTAACTTCAGAAGTATTTATATAACCGTAACCTGTTTCAGGATAAGAAGGTTTCACACCAAATGTAACAATATATCCTTGTTCTGCAAGTATTTCACCCTCTTTTACGGTTTGAGAAAATAATTTAACGTCTTTAATTGAATGATCGGAAGGAACAACAAGTATAACAGGATCTGATTTAGATGTTTCGGCTATAAATTTTGCTCCCAAAACTATTGCCGGCGCAGTATTTTTAGAGATAGGCTCCGACAAAACAAGGGGATTTTCACATAAAGACGAAAGCTGGTATCTCACATTTGAAACGTGTTTTACACCGGTCATACTAATAATATTATCGGAAGGAATAACGTCTTTTAATCGCAAAAAAGTCGACTGCAGCAAACTCTCGGAATTTTGAATATTTAAAAGCTGCTTCGGATACAGTTCTCTCGATAACGGCCAAAGCCTGCTTCCCGAACCGCCTGCCAGTATTAATCCGTACATAATTTTCTCCTTAAAAATTCCTTCTCTCGGACATTACAAAATTATTTTAACATAAATAACTCTATGTTAGTATTAATTATAAGGCAATTATATACAATGTTACACAAATATTTGCTAAAACAGTCATGCTGAATTTGATTCAGCATCTTACAAGTTCTCAGATTACGAAACAAGTTCGTAATGACAATATTACCGGAATTCGTCAAAATTTTTGTGCAAAATATATAATTACCAATTATCAAATATGTAAATTTAGGAGAATTCTGATGTTCGGAATTATAGTAAACACAGTTGCAATTATAGCGGGAACAATTATCGGCAGCATAACTAAAAAAGGGATAAAAGAAGAATATCATTCGGCGCTTTTTAATGCAATTGGGCTTTGCGCAGCATGTCTCGGCATTTCAACATTCGTAAATAATTTACCGAAAAGTCAATATCCCGTGCTTTTTATAATTGCTATGGCAATAGGGACACTTATCGGCACAACATTAAATTTAGACGGAAAATTTCAAAATTTAACTTCTAAAATAGGCGGAAACGATTTTTCAAAAGGTTTATCTACTGCCATTCTGTTATTTTGTATAGGGACTTTGTCCGTACTCGGACCTGTACAGAGCGCATTGTTTGGAGATTACACATTTTTATTTACGAATGCAGCTCTTGATTTTGTCACATCTATAATTCTTTCTTGCGCTTACGGATTTGGAATTATGTGGGCGGCACTTGTATTATTCCTCTGGCAAGGTTCAATATATGTTTTCAGCCTATTTGCAGGACAATATATCTCAGAAAACTTTTTCTGTGAACTATCAATAGTCGGAGGCTTATTAATTTTAAGTTCAGGACTCGGAATTCTTAAAATTAAAGACTTAAAAACAATGAACATGATTCCGTCCTTGTTTGTCGTCCCGATATTATGGATAATTATTCATTTGTTTAAAACTTTTTAGCACCCGTTTAGAAGCAAAAGACTTGCCCAAATAATAATCATTCCGGACATTATTCCCGTTATTGCGTAATGCCAATCACCATATTCATGAGAAAGCGGCAGCAAAGTATCAAATGAAATATATATCATAATGCCGACAACCGCAGCCATTGAAAGTCCGACAAATACTTGAGGTAAGAAGAATTGAAGCAACAGCATTCCGATTATCGCTCCGATTGGCTCGGTTATACCTGTCCAAAAAGAATACCATATTGCCATACGCTTTTTACCTGTTGCATGATATATCGGAAGCGCAACAGCAATACCTTCCGGAATATTATGTAAAGCTATAGCAAAAGCGATAGAAATACCTATTGCCATATTTTGAGAAGTAACAAGGAATGTCCCCAAACCTTCAGGGAAGTTATGTATTGCGATAGCAATAGCCGTAAGCAATCCAGCCCGTTTAATTTTGTGTTTATGCTTACATTTAATATCTTCAGGTGAACAATCTTCAGTAAAATCATCCTCTTCAACGTGATCAGGAATAAATTCATCAATAAGCTTTGATATCAAAACGCCTGCAATAAATCCGCAAAAAAGAATCCAGTGATATTTTACAGGGTAATGTGTTTTCAATAGATTTTCAGCCGTTGTCAAAATTTCCGTTAAGGACACAAATATCATAACCCCGGCTGAAAAACCAAGTCCGAGCGACAATATTTTTAAATTATTTTTATTTACAAAAAACGTTATAAACCCGCCGATAAGAGTTGCTAAACCGGCTAAAGCACTCATTAAAAGAGATATCTGCCAATTTTCAAACATAATTAATTCCTTACTACCGTTCGGATTATATCACGAAGAAACTCCCACCGCAAAAATCTCATCCTACGTATGGACGATATTTGATAAATTAAGCTTTAGAAGTTTAATAATCTGCCGATATATAAGATATGGAAAACCTAATAAGGTTTTTCATACCTCCTCCCCAAGTCTGGTAGCCGTTCTCTAATGAAACGGCTTTTTTTTATTTTAAAAGTTTTTCAATGTCGAAAGCCGTTTTCAATTTAAGTGCGAAAATATTTTCTCTTCCCAAAAGAGCAAGTTTAACCGCATCTTTTTCTGTTGTAACAATGTTTCCTTGAATGTTTTTAATATCTTCGGCCGTATATTTATGATGGTCGTCAAACGTAATTTTGTCTTTTATTACATAATCATTTTCCAAAAAATTATAAAATTGTTCAGGCTGTCCTATAGCGGAAAGTGCAGTAATTTCAACTCCTTTTTCGAGATGTTCGCCTGTCATAATATTATAGATATAATCAGGTTCTGTTTTGCATATAATTACATCGCCGTTGAAATCTTTTTTTAATTCATTTATATACTCTTCCGCAGCATCATGGTTAGTATTTTTACTTACAACAATAACTTTATCAGCTCTTCGTATGTTATTCGCACTTTCTCTTAACGGTCCCGCAGGAAGTTCGCATCCGTTTCCAAACCTTTTTTCCGAATCGACAAGTACTATATTCAAATCTCTGTATATTTTTCTGTGTTGAAATCCGTCATCAAGAATAATTTTTGTTACTCCCAGATTTTTCACCGCATATTTGGCGGCTTTATACCTGTCAGAACAGGTTAAAACAGCACACATATTAAGATTAACTGCCAGCCAATATGGTTCATCACCTGCCATATCAGCTTTGTAATACAAATTTATACCGTCAGATATTACATTTACCTTTTTATTATCAAGTTTTCCGCCATAACCCCTTGATATTATACAAACACGTTCATTCTTTTCAACAAAATATTTTGCCAAAGCACACACAACAGGTGTTTTTCCTACTCCGCCCGTTGTAAGATTTCCTACTGATATTACGTAAGCGTTCGCTTTTTGCGGGTTTAAAATACCTCTGTCATACAAAAAATTTTTTAACCCTGAACCGATTGAATAAAAGCCTGAACAAAGTTTCAGAATACAAAACAAAATTCCCTTAGGTTTTTCGGCATAATGGATTTTTGTAATTTCTGTTTTTAAATTCATTATTTACTCCTTCAGACAAAAAAATCATATCAAAATTAACAGCTTAACGCAAACTTATGATATAATTCAAATGTAATATTAAAGTTGAGGTATAAAGTGAGAAAGTTTTGGAGTTTATTATTAATTTTATCATTAGTCACAGGCGGAAGCGTTTTTGCAGCTAAATACAAGGTTAATGCTTCAGGAACAGTTAAAACTCAATCGGGTAAAGTTATATCCTCACCTGCAAATACAGTAAATCAAAAATATTATAATAATTATCAAGCACAAAACTATGTTGCTTCAAACCAAGTAAATGCCGAACCTGTCGGAATAATAGAATTCGTAACAGATTACTCCGGAAGTATGGCAAATTGGATTGGAGTTGCCAAACGCAGCATGTCACAAATTGCAGCTCAGCTTCCCGCAACTACTAATGTAGGATTTAGAGTTTTCGGGCATGATAACTACGGAACAAATCCTACAACAATAAGCACCGTAAAAGATGTTAAAAAAATAATTAAAAAAGGAAAGAAGTTTTTAGTTATAACCGAAAAAGGATGTTTGGGAACAACAACCGGAGTATGTTCGGCAACAAAGCAGGTAACACCTGTTATGCCTATAAATATAAATGCTCTGGTTAACGGTATGAACTCCGTTCAATACGGCGGAGCTACTCCGCTTGTATATGCTCTTGACAGAGCAGTTAACGAAGATTTTGCGAAATTTGATATGTCGCAGCCTAAAAAAATAGTATTAATTACTGACGGCGGAGAAAATTGCGGCGGAGATCCTTGTGCCTTCGCTAAAAAATTAATGAAAAAAAGAAGCGATATTCATATTGATGTTGTATTAGTTTCTTCTTCATCGAAAGCACTCGCCTGTCTTTCAACAACAACGGGCGGACATTACTACAACGTAAATGATTTATCGGATTTTTCAAATGTTATAACAAAATCGACTCAGGCACAGCCGACTATACAGCCTAAAGCTCAACAAAAATATGAATTTATCGGAGAATAGGCTTACTTTTTGTTATGAAATCCATAATCTTTGGAAATTGTCCTTCCTATTGAACGTATTTTGCCTTCTATGCAGCCTCTGCATTGTTCGGGGTTTTCGTTTATGCAAATTTTTCCGGGGTAAATTTCATATTTTGCTCTGTATTCCGTACTTGTAACATTTGGCATTACAACATTAGCACCGCTTTGAAGGGCTATAATTCTTCCGTTAGGATTAAGTGTCTCCATTGCAGTTGTCGCCGGTATGTTTATATCAGGCAAATTTAATCTTGTAAGTGCCATAACCTTTAGAGCAAGCCAAAAATCACCGTTATTCTCATCTTTTAAAGGGGTTTGCTCATGCGCTATAAAAGGTCCTATTCCTATCATATCGGCATCAAGGTCTTTAAAGAATAATATGTCATTTGCCAAAGACTCTACAGTTTGATTCGGAAGCCCGACAAGACAGCCGCTTCCCACTTCATAACCCAGCGATTTTAAATCATATAAACACTGCTTTCTCTTTTCAAAACTTGCGTTAGGATGCATTTGAGTATAAAGTTTTTCATCCGTTGTCTCAATCCTCAAAAGATATCTGTCCGCACCTGAAACTTTAAAAGCTTTGTATTCATCATAAGATTTTTCACCTATGGATAAGGTTAAAGCTGCATCAAGTTTTTTTATTTCACGAATTATTTCACACATTTTATCGGTATCGTAATAATCATCTTCGCCCGATTGAAGAACAATTGTACGATACCCCATATTCACCGCTTTTTGGGCATACATAAGAATTTCGTCTTTTGAAATTCTGTATCTTTCAACCTCTTTGTTTGAAGAACGAAGCCCGCAATATTTGCATTGACGTTTACAAATATTTGAAAACTCTATCAAACCTCTAAGATGAACTTCATCCCCGACATTTTCATGACGTACTTTATCCGCTTGTCTAAAAAGCCAATCGTTTTTTGTATCATCAGATAATATCTCTATGATTTCTTGCTTATTCATTATCAAAAACCCTGAGAGCTCTGCCTAAAATCCCGTTCATATATGCGATTGCCATACCGTAATTTACCATTGGAATATTTTGCTCTAAAGCTCTTTTTTGACGGGACTTCATCTCAGATTCATTAATCATACACCCGCCGCAGTGGATAATTAATTTATATTTACTCAAATCTTCGGGAAACTCCCCTCCTTGAGTAAATTCAAAGTTAACATCCTTTTGGGTAAAATCTTTTATCCATTTCGGGAACTTTACCGTTCCTATATCGTTGCATTGTCTGTGATGCGTGCAGCCTTCCGATATCAAAACAGTATCACCGTCATTTAAATGAGAAATCTTCTCTGCACCGTCTAAAAGTGATTCTAATTTGCCCCTATAATTTGCCATCAAAATTGAAAACGAAGTTAAAATAATATTTTCAGGAACAATATCTTTAACTTTATTAAACGCTTGCGAATCGGTAATTACGAATTTTGGCGTAACTTTTTTCAATAACTCTTCCAATTCTTCAACTTGACAGCATATTGCAGTTGAGTGCGAGTCGAGACACTCTCTCAAAACATTTTGCTGCGGGAGAATTATCCTGCCTTTTGGAGCTGATTCATCTATAGGGATAACCAATACAACGACATCACCCTGTTTTAATCTGTCACGAATTATATATTTTTCTTTTTTATTTTTGTTAATTAAATTAGCAATGCTCTTTTTAAGCTCATCCAATCCCTGACCTGTTTTGCCGCTCACAGGAACACACACTGTTTTTACAAATTCACCCTGCGGCAAATGACAGTAGTTTAAATCACACTTGTTAAAAGCAATCATAAATTTTATTTTTCGTTCATAAAAAGTTTTAATTAACTCCCAATCTTTATCGCCGACACCAACTGTTGAATCTATAACCAGCACAGCCAAGTCGGTTTTGTCCATAACACGCATAGTTTTTTCTATACGAAGATTCCCTATTTCACCCGCATCATCAAATCCTGCCGTATCTATAATAACAACAGGCCCTATCGGAAGAATTTCCATGGCTTTTTCAACAGGATCCGTCGTAGTGCCTTTAATATCGGACACTACAGCTAAATTCTGATTTGCAATCGCATTGACAAGCGATGATTTTCCTGCATTTCTACAACCAAAAAAGGCTATATGCGGTCTCTCTGATTTTGTTACTTGCATAATATAATTATATCACAAATTATAAACTCTAAAATCTAAAATCTCTTTTACCGTTTGAGATTTCTTTAAGGTTATTTTTTAGTATTTCTCTGACTTTTTCGTTCGGTACATTATTAATCTCTTTTTCGATTAATTCTTCACCGACTTTTTTGGTTTCTTCAGTAGCGTAATCCATCAAAAACTCTTTTAGAGTAAGAAGGGCATTCGGATGACAGCAATTTTGAATCTGTCCGGATTTGCAAAAAGCCATAAATCTGTCACCTGTTCGTCCTTCTCTGTAGCAAGCTGTACAGAATGAAGGAATTTTACCCAGCTTCATAAGCCATTTTACGACATCATCCAGTGTTCTTTGGTCAGAAACATCAAACTGCTCGGTATCAGTCGGTCTTTCTTTTTCAGTATAACCGCCTACAGAAGTTCTTGATGCTCCCGAAACTTGAGAGACTCCGAGATTTAGGAGTTTTTCACGAACCTGCTCCGTTTCTCTTGTAGAAATTATAATACCCGTATACGGAACTGCTATTCTTGTAAGCGCAACAATTTTTGCAAAAGTTTCGTCATCAATTCCGTTATCGAACGCATTCGGATCAATATCGTCCGCTTTTTTAACACGCGGTACTGAAATTGTATGCGGTCCTACACCGTGAACAGCCTCTAAATGTTCTGCATGCATTAAAAGTGCGGCAAACTCGTATTTATATCTTTCTAACCCGAACAATACGCCAAGCCCAACGTCATCTATTCCGCCTTCCATTGCTCTGTCCATAGCCTCAGTATGGTATGCATAATTGTGTTTTGGTCCTGTCGGGTGTAATTTTTCATAACTTTCTTTATGGTAAGTTTCTTGAAACAGAATGTACGTTCCGATTCCCGCTTCTTTTAATTTTCTGTAATTTTCAACTGTTGTTGCTGCTATATTTACGTTAACACGACGGATTGCGCCGTTTTTATGTTTAATAGAATAAATCGTTTTAATGCATTCCAAAATATATTCTATCGGATTATTAACCGGATCTTCTCCCGATTCTATCGCAAGACGTTTGTGTCCCATATCTTGCAGAGCTATAACTTCTGCTTTAACTTCTTCCTGTGTTAATTTTTTACGCGGTATATGAGTGTTTTTAGCATGATAAGGGCAATAAACACAACCGTTTACACAATAATTAGAAAGATAAAGCGGTGCAAAAATTACTATTCTGTCACCGTAAAAAGCTTCTTTTATCTCTTCGGCAAGCTTGTATACTTTTTCAAGAACAGTTTTATCCTCACAAGCCATTAATACACTGGCTTCTTCGTGAGTCAAACCTGCACAGTGTGTTTCTTTTCCATCTCTTACCGGTTTTGCTTTTTCTAAAATTTTATTTATTAACTCTAAATTATTTTTATTTTTTTCCGCATAATCTAAAGTTCTTAAAACTTCTTCATGACTAATAAATTCTTCCGCTTTCAATGATTTTTTATTGTACAATTTTTAATTCTCCATTTTCAGTTTTCAACTCTTAATTCTCAACAATTTAAACGTTAGAATAAACCGTTTTGGCATTAACGTGTTCTATTCTTCCGATTTTGCCGGTCAAAGCGTTTATTGTATCGGCAGGTGCATCAAGCACAACACTTATAATTCTTATATTTTTTTGTTTATAAGGAATTCCGAAACGTCCGATTATATATTGCGAATACTCGGTCAAAAGGTTTTGAATATCACAAATAACGGCATCACTTTCAACTATTATACTTACTATTGCAACTCGACTTTCCATTGTTTTTCCTTTCCGTTTCCACCTCATCCTGTCTTCTTCCGAAGAGCAAAGATAAAAGTTTAATAAAAAATGTCGTACCTTTAAATAAAGATACGACATTATAGAGTCTGCATCTTTCTCCGAAGGAAGGTATAAACCCGCTCGGGAGTTAGGTACATTTATATTATCAAATCAATTAGAATAAAATGTCAACCCTAAAAATAACTAAGAAGGATGACTAAACCTAAAAATCTTTTTCGGATAGAATCAAAGTTTTGTTAAATTTGTCTCTGAATTTGAAAATATCGGAAACAGAATCAAATTCACGCAGCATTCTTGAATTTCGAACCGCATATCTCTTATCACCGCTATCTTCGGACATGGACAACCCTTTTGTAACTCTTACATAATTTATTTTATTCGTATTTTGCGGAGAAATTTCAATTATATCACCGTTTTCCGGATTTTTAATAACTTTTTTACCCCTTGTAGATTGTGAAGAAACAAGTACAGGATTTTTTATTTTTATTTCCAATGTTTGAAGAATATCTTTTACAGTTTTATCGTCAGCAACAAGTCTCCCAATAATTTTATTAATTCCCTCTGCTGTATTGGAGTTTCTCATCCCGGGCTGAATTTGCGGGTAATAGTTAAATACGGTATGCAGGTGTTTAATATAAAATAACACATTCGCATCATTTTTATCAGGTGTAAGTACAAAATGTGAACCCTCTTTTGAAAAATCTTCAAAAACCTTTGTTCCGTCTTTTGTTACCGCTTTTAAAAACGCTGCTTTTTTTGAAGCAGGGATATTTGATACTAAAAATCCGCCTCTAAAATTCGTGTTGTTGTTGGAAATTTGCATATTGTATAACCCTTTTTAACTGCTACCATTTATGCAAAAACACGTAAAATTTTTTTTTGCTAACGCACCTATAAAGGAATCGTTTTGCATAAAAACTTCTTTTCTGATTAAAATCATGCAAAAATAAAAGCCGCTTCGGTGCGGCCTTAACTCTCGTTAGATAAAGGAGTGGAGGAGAAAATAAAGAAAAGAGATTATACTTTATACATTCCACAGTATATACTTTTTATAACAAGTATATATCAATATTGTTACAATTATTAACATTCGGCTAATATTTTTCAGCCTAAAACTGTATTTTTATTAGATTTTTTATTGTATAATCGACCTTGTAATTAATGAGGGGATAGTCAAATGATAAACATTGCAGTTTGCGGTGCAAACGGAAAAATGGGAAAAGAGGTCGTAAAAGCTGTTAATGAAGCTGAAGATATGACACTTACCGCACAAATAGATATATATAACGGACAATTTGCAACAATTAAAGATGCAAAAAATTCCGTCAAAATTGACGTACTGGTAGACTTCACTCAGCCGGATTCAATATATGAAAATTCGCTTTATTGCTTAAATAACGGGATTAAAATTGTCATAGGAACAACCGGTTTATCCGATACACAAATAGAAGAATTAAAAATTTTAAGCGAAAAAAATAATACTGCATGTTTAATTGCGCCAAACTTCTCAACAGGTGCTGTTTTGATGATGAAATTCGCTGAAATAGCCTCTAAATATTTTGACAATGCCGAAATTATCGAACTGCATCACAATCAAAAGAAAGATGCACCTTCAGGAACAGCTGTTAAAACCGCAGCTTTGATGAGCGGAGACAAATCCTTCACAACCGGAAATTGCGCAGAAAAAGAAACTCTCGAAGGGGCAAGAGGTGCAAATGCCTATGATAACATACATATACACTCTGTTCGCATGCCGGGATACATGGCATCTCAAGAAGTTTTGTTCGGCTCTTCGGGACAAATTTTGACAATTCGTCACGATTCGACAAACAGAGAGTGCTACATGCCGGGAGTGTTACTCGCAATAAGATATGTCAGCGAAAAAGGCGGATTCACTTACGGGCTGGACAAAATTATGTAAAGTCAGAAGTTTTATTTTTGCGACTTTTTAAGAGCTTCAAGCGATGTTTTTAATGTTACATTAAAGAAGTGTTTAACCGAATTATTTATACTTGTAGAACTGTAAGAAATTTGCGGCGATATACCTTTTAGCAAATCTCTTATTTCAAACCCGACACTTGTAAAAAGATTCATGTTGGTAGCAGTCCTGTCAGAAACTTCCATTATATCTTTAAACATAGATATCATGGCAGATACAGCCACATTTCCTTTTGCAAAAGAGCCTAAAATTGATAATTTTAAACTATTTATATCATAACTGTCGCCTATCATGTAATTATAACTTGCTCTGCCGTTAAGGCTTGCCATAATATCATCCGTTTTAAAATATGCACCGCCTACAACACCAACACCAAAATTTTTTATATTATTCACATCAAAATAATCTATACCATCGCCATAAAATTTATAAAATCCTGCATCTGCTAATACCGAGCCTGACAATTTCATATTTATATCATCAAGGTTTTTTGCACCTGCCAATTTCAATTCTGCACCGTAATGCCTAACAATGTCCAAGTCCTGAAACCCTGCACTCAGGCTTATATTTTGCTTATATTTCAAATAACCTTCCAACTCGGAAGTTCTGTCATTTATACCTTGCTCATCTGTTAATCTGTTATAAAAATAATATAAACCCGTAGAAAAATCGTTTTTATTATAATCTACGGAAGTTCCTGCACTAAGGCTTGTATTTGAACCTTCAATTGTTTCTCTGCCGTTTAGAGCTATCGATAAATTTCCTTCATTGGTTGTTATAGTTTTATATATTCCTGCAAGTTGAATATCTACATTATCAGAACCCGCATGAATATTTGTCTCAACTTCTGATTTATCGGTTGTAGCTCTCATTCTGTAAGAAACATCGCCTATAAAGTTGTTGTTATTGACAACACTCACAGAATCCGTTGAATCATTCTGATTTTTACCGTCTTTTTGATTAAGACCTGTAATATTAATATTTTGAATAATCGTACCTGTTTTAGAATTATCTGTACCGTAATGAAACTCGCTAATTGAGCCATTTTGTATCATTCGCTCTTCAATTTCGTCTTTACGGTCATTAGCGTAGTCTTTCATCCCTTCAAGAAGCTCGTCAATCTGATCACTTACATCTACGAAAGAATTGTCCCTCTGCTGCTCATTTAATGCTTGATATATTGCGCTATACGGAGTTTCACCGGCATCCAAAACATTTGCCATTACTTTGAAATACAATTCTTCAGCCGCAGAACCGCGTGTATTTAACCCCAATGTACTTTTCTTTAATTTATTATTGCTGCTATTTAAAGAATCCGCATTATAAACAACAGTATCTTTGGAATTTGTACTGTCCCGCATAATTAATTTTGTCGTGTCATTTAATGTAGTATCAGTTTGTCTGTATAAATCTTGCTTTGGAGTCTGCGCTTGCAGTTTATTAGCGGCTGATGCGCCTATTAACATAGTTGCTGCCAGAACAGGAACTTTTAGTTTATGTAATAAACTGTTTTTTACAGGCGCCGTTATGCGATTATTGAATGCCGGTTTTACTTTTATAAAAGACATATAATAAACCTTTAATTTACTTTATGGGTATAAAAAAACCTGTAAAAATATTTTTTGCGCATCATAAATATTAGAAATTAAAATTTTACAAAAGTTTATATTATATCAATTTTTCAACAATAATCATCACATTAAATAGACATTAGTGTGATGTTATAGTAAAATTAATTCGCATAAGGAGAGAAAAAAATGAATAAACCTAATATAGCTATTCTCGGAGCAACAGGCGTTGTCGGAAGAGAAATTACACAAATAGTTGATGAGCTCGGGATTGAATATAATACAATAAAATTTCTTTCAAGCCCTAAAAGCGCTGGAACAAAAATTGACTTTCAAGGAAAAGAATATACAGTCGAAGAAACAACGCCCGATTCTTTCAACGAAGTTGATATAGTACTTGCTTCGGCAGGCGGTTCAACAAGTCAAAAATATGCTCCTGAAATTGTTAAAAGGGGCGGTATGATTATTGATAACTCATCTGCCTTTCGTATGGAAAAAGATGTTCCGCTTGTAATAGCAGGAGTAAATGACGACGATTTAAGATGGCATAAGGGAATTGTAGCAAACCCGAATTGTTCAACTTCACAATTGATGCTTGTTTTAGAACCATTAAAAAAATTCGGATTCAAAAGGATTGTGGTTTCCACATATCAATCTGTTTCCGGAGCCGGTTTGGCAGCAATTAATGAACTCAGAGCAGATACGGAAGCTAATTTAAAAGGTGAAAAATTTGAAAATAAATGTTTCAAAAAACCGATTTCCTTCAATGTAATTCCGCAAATTGACGTATTTTGCGAAAACGGTTACACAAAAGAAGAAATGAAGGTTACTAACGAAACAAGAAAAATATTACACCTTTCAGAAGACGTAAAAATAGCATGCACAGCTGTTCGTGTACCTGTATTCCGAGGTCATTCGGAAGCTGTTGATATAGAATTTGAGGGGGCAAATGGAGCAGAAGTTACACCTGAGGAAGTGCGTTCGATTTTGGCTGAATCTTTTGGCGTCAAAGTTATTGATAATCCTGACAATTTCGAATACCCGACAACAAGAGATGCAGAATACGTTGATCCCGTTTTTGTCGGAAGAATAAGAAAAAGCCTTGCATTTGACAACGGTATTGCGCTTTGGTGTGTAGCCGATAACCTAAGAATCGGCGCCGCTTTAAATACGGTAAGAATTTGCAAAAGCGTTATTGATATGGGCTTGTGGGGCAATAATAAATAGACATAAAAAAATCCTTATCTGAATCGGATAAGGATTTTTTATTTAATAAAGTTTTAAACCTATTTAATTTTTAGGTTCAAAATGGAGCATTATACGATTTGGAACACATGATTCCGATGCAGGATGTTCAAAGCTGTGTCTTATATCATCAAGCATGTATCCGATTCTTTCAAGACCTTGTTTTCCCATAAACCAAGCCTTTAAAGAATTCCTTTTTAATTTACCGTCTTGTGTAACGTTGATTTTTATACCGCCTATTTTTATACCGCCGTCTTTTGTGACATTACAAGGAGTTCCGTACTTGTTGTATGAAATATTCCAATAACCGCCTTTTTTACCCATTACTCCGTCAAAAAACTTGGGGCTTTCAATTGATCTTGTCAAACATTTATACCCTTCAATTACTGATGTTCTTGCAATTTTATTCATTGTTTTTTCCTTTCAAAAATTCTTTACGATTATCTGTAAAACACGTAAAAAATTTTTTTGCTAGTATAAGCAAAATTTTTACAATTTTTAAAAAAAGGCAGGGTTAAAATATGAAATATTTTAACCCTGCCTTTTTCCCGACGCTTGTTTAAATTTTTAGTATCACCCGATTATAACGTCCAAAACTTTACCAACTGCTGAAATCGCATCTTCAGGTTCAATATCCACATGCGGAACAGAAATATTTTCAATAATATCTAAACCCTCACCGCTAAAATTAGGAATCGTCATTCCGTTAGGATCAAATACGGGAATCCCGTTAATATCTTTTAATACGCCGCCCGCATCCGCCATATTAGGCAAATCTTCCAAGCCCGAAGGTTTTATATTCATCATGGAATTAAATACTTCTGAAGAATGAGGATCACCAAGACCTAATTCAACCAACGAAGAATCCAAAGCCCCTGCATCATCTAAAGGTTTCAATCCATAAAAATCATACTCTTCCGGATTGATTTGCATAGGAAAAGGCATTCCGTCAGAACTGAAATGAACCAAATTGTAATGGTCGCCGACTTTTTCTATATAATCTCCACCGCTATGCGGTAAAATTTTCACTATACCGTCCGGCACTTCAGCCACTGCATCCGAAACAGCAGCCGCATTTTCGCTTACTGCAGACGCTGCATTAGCGATTTTTTCAGAATCAATAGGACTGAGTCCGAAATTATCATATTCTTCAGGACTTATTTTTGATGTGAATGCATCTCCGCTATAGCTGAAATGTACAAGATTATAGTGATCACCGACTCTTTCAATATAATCGCCGCCGCTATTCGGAAGAACTTTTACAAATTCGTAATCCACCGGCGTCTCTGCTTCAGATCTGCCTTTTACATAACTTCTCAAAGCGGCTCCATAAAGCCCCAAACCTCCTACTGCCGCGCCTGTCGCCATATAATCATCTTTGTTTTCTTTCACATGTTCAACAACTTTTTTAACAGTATTTTTAGCTGAGTCACCAAATTTACCGCAAAAAGAAATCGAACTTATTGCACTTATGCCGTACATAAACACTCCTTTCATTTGCACACCTCGTATTAACCCAAAGAAAGGTCATACAGAAGGATACAGTTATAATATTCCGCACACACTTTTGTACACATATTAAATCATTAAAAATATTTTTCAACAAAAACTTAATAAATTTTTACATTCTTCGACACAGCTTGTTAATTAACACTTTACTTTACTATTACTATAGGTATATCGCTCAGCTCAGCTTTTTCAAGATAATCATCAGTTAAGTCCATAAGGTATTTCTCATCCGTCACATACAAACCTTGAATCTCGGTATTGCTTGCCAAAACTTCATTATGATATTCTGTTCTCATTAAACCGTCGTCACCTCTATAATCTACATTAATAATTGATAATACTTTATCATAAGCTTTTGCCAAATCGGAATCGTTTTCTCTTATAAAAGCTATATCAATATCTTTGCCGCCGGCTTTTCTTATTAATGCGTCTATCTTTGTTCTGTATAAGTCATCAGCCGGCTTCATCTTTGCTTCCAATTCTTGAATTTGTTTTTTGTAATTTATTAAATTTTCTTCCGATATAGCATCTTTATCTTGTTCTATATTATTAAGTATTTCACGAATTAGTTTTTTGAAATTTATTAAATTTTCTTCCGATACAGCATTTTTATGGTTTTCTACATAATTTAGGATTTCAAATTTCTTATTAAACATTTCTCTATATCCCTGGCAGAGTTCCTCCTTTATCATAGACGGGAACCATTCTCTGTCAAATTGTTTGGTAACTTTTGTTTGGAAATGGTCTTTATCTACTATTATTTTAGAAAATCTTGATATATATTCATTAACCATATTTTGTACATCTTTAGCTATTGAACAAATATCTGTTCCTCTCGCAATGTATTGAGAAGTATTACCGGTCCTGAGAAGTAACCCTACGGGACCTACAACCGCAATTTTACCGTTTCCTATATAAGAGCAGCAAATTGTTTTATTATCACAGAACATTGCAAACGCATCAAAGTTTGAAATATTTGTAGTAACATCTGCTTTACCCATAATATTATATGCCTGCGTTGTATGAGAAAGACAATAAAAATCTTCTATTTCATCTGAATTTATAACAATTACTCTTCTTCCGTTTACAAGTTTTTTGTGCTGTTCTATCCATTCTTTTGATTTACCTGCGAGAAATTTTTTCAAATCTGTTTGCGGCAAAACTATGTCTGATGATTTGATTCTGTCAATTTCTTTCTTGAGCATATTATCAACATTTCGCATCAAATCCTTATTATCAATTTTAGAATTATATAATAATCTGGTAAGCGCATAATCATTATAATTTTTCAGATTAAATGCCGCCATATCAAATGTTTCTTTAATCTCATCCGATGTAATTCCTGCATAAGAACGTGATTTATTTACGCTGGCAGTTTTTTTCGAAGCAGATATTTTTGAAGGTAAATCCGAATATTGCACAATATTATAAATGCTTCTTGCCTCTTGAGATGTAAATCCCATTCTTAGCGCTAAAATATATGCATCAATTGCAGAATCTGTTGTATTTTTTGACAAATCCGTTTGGTGCATTAATGTTGAAAAAATTATAATCTTTTTATCAGATTCACTCAATTTATCAAACTCAGGGTTGGTTACTATTTTTTTCAATGTGTTAATTGAATCCGTATATTTCTTGTTATTTACTTCCGGTACTAAAGTTTTAATTCTGTCAGCGATTTCAACAGGATTTGTATTATTTTTCAGATTTTTTACCAATGAAGATGTCAAAGACTCTATTTCTGCCATTTCCTTTTGAGTATACTTAGGCTTATTCAAACCGAAAGAATCAGCTAAATCTCTCATTAATGCAGAATACTGTTTACTTGTAGCAGGAAGAATGCTTATTAAGTGTTTTACATTATTATCTTCAAAATGAGATTTATTTGTCATTAAAAGAGTTATTAATTCTTGCCTTTGAGTTTTTGATAATTCATCTATTGATTTAACATCCTTCAAGTGCCAAAATTCTTTTACTAAAATTGCATCCGATTTTGTTTTTATAAAAGACAAATCCTGAAGTGATAATAATTTATTCCATAATGACACATCTTTCGTTAAATATTTGATATTATCTTTTGGCACTCCTCTTTTTGAATAATTTATTGCCTGATTTAGTTTTTCTTCATTTAAACACTTAAACGGAGTGTCATACTCACCAACATTTCCGTCATTTATCAGCCTAAAAGCTGCCCGTTCTTCCGTTGACAAATTGAAATCCATAAAAGCATCCGAAATATGCCATATATCACTATCATATTTGCTGTAACCTACAGTATTAAAGAATCTGACCAGACCTTCTACTTGCTGTTTATTATAAGCGCCTGTTTCTACAATTTTATCCGGAGCAAATTCACGAGCATAATGTAAACTGTTTTGGCTTCCGTAAACTAAATCATCCAAAGTTTCAACTTCGATACCCGTATCCAACATTTTGTTAATGAAATTATATGAATCTATATCAAAAACTTGTTTATCACCTTCATATTTAAACAAGCCTCTGTTTATCCATTGTACCCCCGTTCTTTCATCAGGGAAAACTCCTCTTTTAGCCAAATTTGCTCTCATTTGTACAACATTATCGTCGTATAAATTGGCAGTAGCTATTAAATCCTCCAATACGTCTCCGTCGAATCCTTGTTTCGCGTATTTTATGGCATTTTGATACTCTTTATCATTTATTTTCACCGCAATTATTTCATGGTCATTGTCATATCGGTTTCCGCTATATTCATATTCGAAAATAGTTTTATCCATAAAGCTTTTATCCTTTATCCCTAATTTATTAAATTCCATTACTGCATTTAATTTTTCGGGACAAATTACCCAACCGCTGTCAGGTTTAGGACTATACAAACAAAAAGTAGCATCATTGATTGCTGTTTTTATATCTGAAACTTCTGCCAGTTTTATAACGGTTTCAAAGTATTCCTTGTTAAAATAACAGTATCCCAATGTGTTACTTGGTTTTCTGCTATATCTATGATTGAGAGTAGTATATGAATTACGAATTATATCCCTTATTTCATCTGCTGTGTATTTTTGACTTTCCAACATTCTTGTCATTGCTTCACATGCATCAGCATTAAACACCTTCTCGCCGTATGAACCTTCAGTATATAAAACGTTTTGAAGTCTATTTTTTTGATATTCAGGGAGTTTATATTTTTTAAAAATATTTGCAGCAAATTCTTTTTGTTTTATATAATCAATTTGATTTTTTAAACTTACTAAATCATTATTATAATCTAACCTAATATTATGGTCTTTTATAAATTTATGATTTTTCAAATAATAATCAACAAACTCCATTGTTCTTTCATAGTCAATGAGACTGGAGTCATTTTTCTGTCTTACAATCAATTTATACATTAAATCATTTTTATAAACTTGCTCCATTTTAAGATGATTTAATTTTTCTGAAACAGTTCTTATAATATCGATACTTTCTAATGTAACACCGGTCTGTGAATTATAATATCTTTCTATATATTCTTCATTTCCGAAAATTTCTTTTGAAATTCTTCGAACCTCGGAAGGATACACACATTCACTTGCTGCTATACCGCCTTCATATTTTTCAAACTCTTTATCTACAAAAGCCAACGCATCTTTCATATATTTATCAAATGCTTCATCTGATTCGGTATTTGTAACCTTTTGGTGGAAGCCATGTATCTCAACATTATTGTCATAACCTAAATTTAAGTTATATATCTGCCTGTTTACTGATTTTAAATCTGATACGGCTAATATTTTTGCGAGTTTAAAATCATCTGCGTTTTTAAAATACTCTACAACCGTTGATATTTCATTATTGAACCATCTTTCAGTGTCTGCCATATCTCTCTCGGAAACATAACTGCCATTTTTAATTTTGCTTTGTTGACTTAATTTTGCTGAATAAGCCCTGTTGTAGTCAGCAAAGAACTCGTGGAACTCAACCATCTTTGAAATTCTTTGTTTTGTACTATCAGGCAAGTCATACCTGTCAAGAATACTGAGCGCCATTTTATAACATGCTTGCGCATGCCCCTTATCAGGCGTTTTAATATCAATAAATTCTTTTGAAATATCATGGAGCAATATAGACATATTTAATATCTGTCTGTCTTCATCAGACAATTTTTTGTATTCAGGATGCTCTGAGGCAGTTTTTAAAACTTTTAAGATATGTACGTCAAGAGTATTGTCATGTGTCTTGTGTTGTTTTTTACCGACTGTATACAAAAATTCCGGTGCGGCTTCTACAAAATCATTTAAAAGCTTATTTATTTCTTCATCATTAGTTTTAAATTTATTATTTTTTGTAAAATTATTTAATTCAGCAATTATTTTTTTATCGTACACCGATGTATTTTTTATACTTTTTGGAATTATAGGAATACTCCTTATAAAAAAAGCGCCTTCATTATAAACCAACTCAATATTGTACTTTTTAAGAATTTCTTTTTGCTTTTCTATCGGAAGGTCGTTTACAATATTTTTAAGATTGTTAGCCAAATCTTTAGTTGTATATTCAAGCGGTAAACCTGTTTTACTAAAAGACTCTAAGTCAATATTTTCTAATACTACGGGCTTACGAATTGAATTTTCAAATCCGGTATCTTTTACAATAGTACCGTCATCAAGTTTTTTTACTTTATTACCTTCTGCATCTATTAATACATTATTTTTTCCTGACAATTTATGCCCGAGTTTACCCAAACCCTTCATACCGCCGCCGATAAGAGGTGCCATAGCTGCACCGCCAATACCGCCGGATATTGTTCCATCCAGTATAGCACCTGTATCCCAATCGTTTTCCAGTCCGGCTCTAAATCCGCCGTCTATCGCTCCTCCTAAAGTTCCGTCAGTTGCCATTTCTGCGCCGTAAGCAATCACTTTTTTCCCTGCCGTACCGCCAATATATTCATATCCCGCAGGGTTTATTAATGCTCGCGTTATTGTTTGTTTTGCACCTTGCTTTACCCCCTGTTCAGCACCTGCCACAGCAACTTCTTTTACGCCTGCTTTTACAGCCTGTATGCCTAATTTTGTTGCAATGCCCTTTCCGACAGCTCCGCCAATACCGCCGGTTAGTGGTCCTAAAGCACCGGAGAATGCCCCTGTTGCAAAATCTTTTCCGAATGAATCATATTCCTTACCGCCTACAGCTGCCTCTGCCGCTTTAATTCCTGTTTTAATTAATCCGCCTGAAACCGCAGCCGCTCCAAATCCAACCGCAATAGATAATCCTCCCGTAAATGGCGCTGCTGCTACAGCAAGAGAATATATACCGACCGCAGCTATACCTGATACCATATCACCTACAAAATCAACAGCCGCTTCCTGTCCTTCCTGATATCCCTGAAGTGCTTTTTCTGATTTTAACTTTATTTCTCCGTTTAAAAATTTATTTAAGTTTTCAACGGAATATTCTTCTCCCGTTAACTCTTTAAATACATTTGGTTTATTTATCTGTGATATTTTTGATTTTTCCGCTTTTAAAGCTTTTTCTACTTTTTTTGAACTATCACCTATTCCTGTCAAATTCTTAAATCCATGCCACAGTTTCCCTATAAATCCGTTCTTTTTGACAGATGATTTTAATTCGCTTGAAACATTTTCCAATCTTGTTTCCAGCTGCTTTACCATCTCCGGAGCAATTTGTACTTCTGCCTCTTTTACTTTCCCTTTTTCATTCGTTCGTTCAAGTGATAATCCGTTATAGCCCAGCTCTTTTCCGTCTTCAAAAGTCGATATTCTTGCGTTCTCATCTATTACAGCATCATTATCCGAGTACAAGGAAATAGGGTTGTCCTCCGACAACCTTTTACTGTCTTTATTTTGATTCGTTGATGCTTCGGTTGTTTTTGAACTTCCAAACAACCTGCTCCAAAAATCACTAAACGACATTTTTACTCCGTTTTCTAACTTTCTGTCATGATTTACGGCTGTTTTTGGAAAATCTTTAATATTTTAAGCTCATTTTTTACATTTATTTACAATTGATTAAGAAAAATTAACAAATGCATGATAATAATTGGATTTTAGAAATGTTTAACATATAATAATCCTTGTACAAATGTTACGAGGGAGTATACCATGAATAACGAAAGTGTAGGGAAAAAAATCGTTGAAGCTTTAAAGAAACAAGCTGAAACTTTTGATATGGAAGAACAAACAGACAATTCTCTTTTTGAAGAATCAAAGTCTGAAGATATTTTTGCAAACATGAACGAATCAAATGATATTTTCGCAGAAAATGATTCCTCTTCAGAAAGCAGTTTCTTTGACAATATGGAAACAGAAAAAGAACCTCTTTTTGCTGAGCCTCAAATGAGAACCGCAATGGTTGAAAATCCTGCGGAAACTTTTGAAATGCCATCTAACATAGCTGTTCTTAAAAGATTAATTTCACAACTTCCTAGCGGAGTATCCAGACACACAGGCGCACAGATTATTAAACAAACAATGGAAGCTCTGGGTATTTCTATGAAAAGTGTGTTACAAGATGCACAACAAGTTCAGGAAAGCCTAAAAACTTCTGCAAGAGAATGTCAAGGTTCAATTCAGGAGTACAAAAAACAAATATTGACTCTTGAAAGACAATCTCAAAATTACCAGAAACAATATTCTGCATTGAATGATCTGATTAGTTTATTTATTCAAACTACAAAGTAGAATATTTATAAATAAAAAAAGCTGCCGCTAAACGGCAGCTTTTTTTTGATTAAACGTAATTGCTTTTATTTATAAAATACATTGACATTTTGGACATACCTTTAATAAGTAACCCGATTCCGCATAATACCGTCACAACCCAAAATGACATTACGGGTATACCAAGAATAATAATTAATCCTACTAAAAATAATATAAATGCCGTTACTAATTTACATCCCCAAAAGTGATAGATATTTCTGATTTGTGCAGCAAAAACAGCAGCTGATATACTTTCAAGAAGAAAATACACACCCGTTAAGGCAATCAGCCACAACAAACTGATTTTCGGAACAAACAAAAGTAAAATGCCTATAACGGTCAATAACATTCCCGTTAAAATACAAAAAATTATACTGAAATTATAATTCCTATATACAAATGCGTTTATAATTTTGTACAAACCGTAAGCAATAAAAGCACCGCTTAACATTACTCCAAAAGACATTCCCGTTAACTTCGGTAAAATAAGAACACAAAGTCCCAAAACCGTAAGAATAATACCTTCAATAAAAATACTTGTAATAAAACGTTTTTCTGACATAACATTCTCCTTTTTCACATAAGACTAACAGATTTTTTTAAAAATTTAATTCCCCGATAAATCTCCTCCAAACGGTTGATAACAAAAAGATAAAAATATATAATAATGTTTGTGAGGTAAAAGCGGGGAGATTAGGGCAAAATGTTTAATAACATTAATGACAACAGTAATGAATTTTTAAAAAATGCCAATTGGGAATTCCAAAGCAATGTTGTGAAATTAAATGCTCTTAAAACTGCTGCTCAAGGTTTTGCAAAAAGCCCCAACAATCCTTATGTAGACAAAACCGAAATATCTTCTAACGCTATTAAATTATTTCAAAAAGATTGTGATATTAAAAAATTCAACCAAATTGCAATAAGCGATAAAGAGGATTTGTCTTGCCTTGAAAGAATGCAAGAACTATTTGACAACGGCGTTGTTGATGCCTACGAAGATGATATTTTTGCCGAACTTGCAGACAACAAAAAATTATTGGATGACTTAGGCTTATAATCGTGCTAAAATTCTTTTATGGAATATACGGATTACTATATACAGGATAATTCCGATATAGAAACCCAGAAATATAATGCCGCTAAGGGTTTGTATCAATCAGGAGATTATAAAGGTGCTCTGAACCTTTATCTTGATATGCAAAATACCGCTGTCACGTCCAACTTATACATGGAAATCGGTAAATGTTATTACAAATTAAATGATTACGATAATGCTGAATCATACTTTAGAAATTCCATTTCTATTGATAATTATAAAAACCTTTCATATATTTTTCTCGGTAACATTTTTTATAAAAAAAATAACCTGTCACAAGCAATTGAATATTGGATAACTGCTAACTCTTTCAAACCCGATGATGAATCCGTATGCTTAAATCTTGCTTCGGCATATTTTGCAAAAGATATGAAATTGTACGCTTCTAAATATTATGAAAAATATTTAAAATACGCAAAAGACAAATCATCTGAAAAATATATCGAAATAAAAGAAACAGTGTTAAAATTCAAAGAAATTGGTGAAGATTTTTATAAAAAATCACTGCAAGCATTGGGAAATAATGATACTCTAACAGCGATAAAAAGCTTGGAGTATGCCGCAAGCAATCTTCCTTCCAATTTTGATATTAACCATTTACTCGGAAAATTATATCTAAAAGAGAACTCTTTTAATAAAGCAGAAAAATATTTACTCCAAGCTTATTGTACAGACTCAAAATCAATTGACATACTTCAAAAATTGGCACAAGTAAAATTAAATTTAGAAGACTATGCCGGTGCATACTGCTGCTTTAAAAGAATTGTACCGCTTGTAATAAATAATCAAAAAATTTATTTGGATACTCTTAAAACAATAAAACAGTTATTTGCAAGATTTAAGTCCTTTGATACTTTTTCACGAGAGAATATTGCTGAAAAATATTACAAAGAAAACGACTATCCGCTTGCACTATTTGAATATGAAAATTGTGTAATTCTAAAACCTGAAACAATGGAAGAATTATCAGAAAAAATAGACAAACTTAAACAATTTATTACACCTGAAAATGAAATCATAAAACTTTGCACCGAAAAAGGAATAAATTTGTATACCTTGGGAGAATATCAAAAATCAAATAAATATTTTACAAAAGTTATGAAACTCGCAGACAGTTCTTCTAAAGAATATAAATTGGCAAAATCAAGGCTTTTAAATGCTTAAAAAAATAAAAAAATTCTTTTACTTATATATACTGAGACGTAAATACTACAGAATCGGGAAATGCGCCGAATGCGGCCGCTGCTGCCAAAAAATATATGTAAAACACAGAAACGTTATACAAACGGAAGAAGAATTTAAAAAATTACAATTTCTGCATCCGTTCTACACATATTTAAAAATTATTGGAAAAGACGAAACAGGTCTTATTTTTGAATGTATAAATTTAGACAAAGAAACTCATAAATGTAAAATTCACAAAAAACGTCCCGGAATATGCAGAAGATATCCGCAAGAAGAACTTTTTTCAATGGGCGGAACGCTTGCCGAACATTGCGGATATAAAATGGTTCCGATTCAAAGCTTTGAAGAAATCTTTGAAAAAATCAGGAAAAGACATTAAAAAAGACCTTTTATAAAGGTCCTTTTACTATTTTAATCTAATGATTCTTCCCCTGCCGCTGCTGTTTCATCAGGAGCAGTTCTTGCATATAACCTTACACTTAGGTTTGATATTAAAATCTTTTTATCTTTTTCATAAGGTTTTACATCAAGAGAATTGATTTTTATATAATAAGGGTATTGATAGATATCTTGAATAAGCTTGCCTAAATTAGTATAATTTGAAACGAGTTCCATATTTATATCACAAACAAAATACGTTCCGCCGCCTGCTTTTACAAAAGAATCGTCTTCCGGATTATATACATATTTCATTGCTTTAATTTTTATTGAATTCGAATGAACCATTTCTATCATATCACTGTATAAAGTGAAAAACAGCGAATCATTACCTAAATCAGCATCTATTGGTGAATATATCTTCTTTTGTATATTTGTTGCAGCATACTTTAATTGTTTTAATTTTGCTTCCATTTGAGCTTTAGCTGAACGTTTTTGCTCTAACTGAGATTGCACACTTTCCAACTGTGTCTTACCGTTGCTCATCTCATTAACAACTTGCAATACTTGCTGCCCGCCAAAATAAACTGCTGCCGCAACTATTAAAAAGAATATTATTACACCGTACCATCTGCTTAATTTATCCATTTAAATATCCTCAATTCTAATTTAAATCAGGTAAGTCCGTCAAACCCTTATCAAGCTTGGCTTCTTCGGATTTAGGAGCTGCTTCCTCTATTTCAGGCCCGTCAGATATTCTAAACTCATAAAAATCTGCATTTAACGATGATAAAACAGACTCTGTATCAAAATCACCATTCGCAGATATACCGGACATGCCTGAACTTGATGCTAAACCTAATTTTTGCAATTTTATACCTGATGTCGGGTTGTAATCTTTTATATTTCTGAAAAATCCGTATACACTTTCCAAATTGTCAGCTTGACCGCATATTGTAGTATGAGGGCCAAAAGACAATGACGTTAACCAAAGTTTCTGAGGAATTTCCGTACCCATAATTGTATAATATGAATATATATTTTTATTTCCGGTAACACCAATCCTTACCTCATCACTCTCTGAGAAAGTTGCAGATGATATATCTTTGTTTTCATCTATGAATTTTTGAATATCATTGATTTCATTCTGCATCACATTTATTTTCTCTTTATTGCTGTTTATTTGCGTAGCAAGAAGTTTGTTTATACCGAAACAAATTGCAATTATGAGCAGACCTAATATAGCGCCGTATTTGACCATGTTCTCAATAGAAAGCTCTATTCCGTTCCATGTCGGAGGAACCTGGCTTAAATATATGTCCCCCAAGTCCTTGTTAAACAAGTTCATCGAAGATAACGAAACATTATTAAACTGTTGGCGAATTGCGGCACCTATTACTTCCGGTGATATCAATTTTGATACGTTTTCATCAATGCCTTGCGCTGCCTCAATCAAGCAGTTTTTGCTATATATATTAGCATCAAGATGTACAATTTGAGAATTATACACCAATTTACCCGCAAGAATTTCCGCACTTATTAAATTAGTATTTGATATCACATAAAGCAGCTGAGAAGGCACTCTTGCAATTACCGGATTAATTGCGGAAACTACAGTATCATAATTTTCGGCATCACCTAAAACTTCACCGATACTTATTTTTTCCTCAAAACAATCTACATAATTGGCACCTTGCATAGGAATAATTCTTACCAAATTATCCTCAACTATTGCCATAAGCCATGTTGAACCGGGTTGCGCATCAACATTTCTGCTGTAAATTAAAGCATTAAGTGATGAATTTATTGATGTATCTATAGCGACAAGCTTGTATCCCAAATCTTTGATTTGCATGGCAATTTCTATTGCTTGCCCTTTACTTACGGCTGCAAAAGCTATTTTGCTTGTTTGAATGGTTGAATTTGAAAGTTTTGAAAAAGCATAGTGAGGAACATCGTCAACGTTGCTAAAAGCAGGATGTTCATTAAGCTCATCCTCAATATTCATTGCGATATTATTGGCATCCATTGAAGCCGGCCAATCTCTAATCTGAAAAACAGACGGAGGCAAATTTAGAACCAATTTTGTTCCCTTCGGCACTTGCATATCAGCAAGCATGTCAGCAAGCGTTTCCTTGAATATATCTAAATCAGCCACTACATTTCTATTTTTATCGTAATCTAATTGTTTAGACATATAATTAACAACAGTACCCGTTGCATAATCAATCTGAACAGCTTCTAAACCGTGGCTCGGGCTTACGGATATACCTACAATTGCATTTTTACTTATCGCCATACTCTCTTCTTCCTATTTAATTTATTTTATTGTACAATAAAATAAAAATTTTGTATACATCGTATTTATGATTTTAGTAAAATATCTAATATTAGAGGCTGCGAAATGTCAGATTTAATGCTTATATACGGCAAAAATTCAGTTACAGAGGCATTAGAACAAGGTGAAAGAGAATTTAACAAAATTCTTATAGCCGATAGTGCAGGACATGATGAAAAAATTGAATATCTTAAATCCTTGGCAAAACAGTGCGGCGTATTGTATCAATTTGTAAAGAAAGATAAACTTGATAAGCTTACGGAAAACGCTCGTCACCAAGGTGTTGCAGCGCTTATATCTCCTATAAAATATGAAGATTTGGATAGCTTTATAGAAAGCAATTCCGGTAAAAACACTTCAATAATACTACTGGACGGCATTGAAGACTCTCATAATCTTGGTGCCATTATACGTTCAGCAGTATGTGCCGGAGTAAAAGGAATTATAATCCCATCAAGGAGAGGCGCCCTCGTTAACTCTACAGTTGAAAAAACAAGTGCAGGTGCGATAAACAGAATATCTGTAATAAAAGTTAACAGTTTAGTGAGCGCAGTACAAAAATTAAAAGAACACAACTACTGGGTAATTGCAGCTGACCACAATTCAAAAGATAATCATTTTGATATTGATTATACCGATATGAATTTTGTACTGGTTATGGGCGCCGAGCACGCAGGTATTTCTAAATCCATCATGAAATTGGCAGATTACAAAGTAAAAATACCAATGCTGACGGATTTTAACTCGCTAAATGTTTCAAATGCTGCTGCTATAATATTATTTGAAAGTGTAAGACAGTTTATAAATAAAAAGAGAAAAAACAAAGATTCATAAAAAACAGGAGCTTATTATGCCAAAGAAGAAAGATGCTTTTAATTTAATTATTGATGATATTTCTGATGAGGGTGTTGATTTTGAAAATATGGAACCAGTATCAGATTTAGATGATGACGAAAATATTTCAATCGAAGAACCTAAAAATCAAGAAAGTTTGTCTTCCGTAAATTCGGACGATTCAGTAAGAATTTATCTTCAACAAATAGGCAAAATTCCTCTCCTTACTGCAGAAGAAGAACTTGAAGTTTCAAAACAAATTTATGAAACTCAAAGCGAATTTGCAAGAAAAGTGCTTATTAATGCGAATTTAAGACTTGTAGTCAGTATTGCAAAAAAATATATAGGCCGCGGCTTATCATTCTTGGATTTAATACAGGAAGGCAATATGGGGCTTATCAGAGCTACCGAAAAATTTGACTACACAAAGGGATATAAATTCTCTACTTATGCAACTTGGTGGATTCAACAGTCAATAACGAGAGCTATTGCCGACAAAGCAAGAATAATAAGACTTCCTATACACTTAATTGAATCGATTAACAAAATTAAAAAAGCTACTTTGGACTTAACAACGGAACTCGGCAGAATTCCTGTCAAACAGGAAATTGCAGATAAACTTGGTATACCGGTATCAAAACTGACATCTATTATTAAATCAACGCAATCTACAATAAGCATTGATACTCCTACGGGGCAGAAAGATGATTCCAATAAAATTATAGATTATATAGTTGATGAATCGACCTTAGCTCCGGAGTCCTTGGTATCTCAAGAAAGCTTATTGGATGACATAAAAGGTATGCTTGATCAGTTAAGTCCAAAAGAAAGAGATATATTGATATTAAGATTCGGATTGAATAATGACGGAAATAAAAAAACCCTTGACGAAATAGGCTCGATATACGGAGTGTCAAGGGAAAGAATCAGACAAATTGAAAACAGAGCGATTTCAAAGCTGAAAAAACTTTGTAAAAATCACAACCTTACATCAGGATTGAAAAATTATTTCGGAGCATAAAAGGACATATCAAAATGGTGAACATAGACATAATTAATGAATCAGTCGGAGAAAAAAAGTTTGAAGAAGTATATCCAATCATAAAAGAAGCTTTAAATGAAGAGCCGAATAATATTGAACTTATAAAACTTGCAGGGTTAACTGCCGTAAATTTGGAAGATTGGAATTCGGCAAGAAATTACTTTGAAACAGTAATAAAATTTTCACCGGAAGATGCAACCTCACATTTTTATCTTGCAAAATGCTATGAAAATTTAGGAGACTTGGTTTCTGCCAAAAATTCATACATGAGTGTTATTAACTTGAGAAAAGATTATATCGATGCTTATAAAGGATTGTGCTTTATACTTTTAAATCTAAAAAATTATGCGGATGCAATAAAATATGCACAAATGGCTTTATTAAAAGAAGATGGCGACTATCTGTTTGAATTCATAACAGGCACCGCCTTAATGAGTTCAAAATCGTTTGATAAAGCGATTTCACATTTAGAAACAGCCTTGGCTTTAGCTCCCGAAAGAATAGAAATTATAAACAGTCTGGGAACATGCTATATGGCAACGGGAGATTCAGAAAAGGCAATTACAACTTATGAAAAAGCCGTGAAGATAAATCCAAACGCACCAATGGCATACTTTAACATAGGCTCTATCTACCAAATCAAACAAGAGCACAATAAAGCAATCGAATATTTTGAAAAAGCGGTTGAACTCGAAGAGGATGAAAAGTTTATTAGTGCTTTAGCTATGTCTGAAATGAAAATTAAAGATTACGACTGCGCATTAAAACACTATAAACAGCTTGCTACATTATGCCCGAATAAAGAGAATTATAAATATAATGTAGTAACATGCTATGAAGCACTGGGCGACTACCAAACCGCAATAAAAATGCTTGAAGGAATGGTTTACGTAAACCCTAAATTTACAATGCCTGCCCAAAAACTTGCGAATTTATATATAAAAACAAATCAAATGAATAGAGCTAAAGATATTTACGATAAAATACTTTTAAAAAGTAAACCTACCGCAGAAATATTACACCAGTACGCTATTTTATCATCAAGTCTTTGTGATACTGATACCGCAGAAAGAATACTTAAAAAAGTTATAAGAATGAAACCTGAACTTGCAAGTGCTCACAAAGATTTGGCTATCATATATCTTAATAAACGGCTTTTTGATTATGCGGAAGATGAATTTAAAACAGCGATGAAACTTGCGCCGAACGATTTTGAAATAATCTTTGAATACGGAAATTATTTGTATTCTACCTCAAAAAATCTTGACGCTGAAAGATTTTACGAAGAAGCTCTTGAACTTGAGCCGAATAATGTTCTTGTTTTAGTATTTATGGCTCTGAATAAACTTATTCTTAACCAGAAAGATGCCGCATACGACTATATAATGAAAGCAATTAAAATAGAGCCCGAACATGAATATGTTCAATTTTGCGCAGGCAGAATCCTGTATGCAAGAGGTGAATATGAAGATGCTAAAAGATATTTAGTAAGAGCCGTTGAACAAAATCCGGATGTTGAAACAATGAATACTCTTGCTTTAACATACTATGCACTTGAAAATTATACTCAAGCCTTGAACATTTTTTGCAGTATAAATAAAAAGAACCCGAACAGCATCTCCGTAATGATGGATATTGCAAGATGTTATGAAAAACTCGGTGAAAACGACAGCGCTCTTGTTTATTTAAATAAAGTTGTTGATATATTTCCCGAAAATGAAGACGCTCATGAAATGATAAGAAGGTTGTCATAAAAAAAAGGAACCTTTTCGGTTCCTTTTTTTATTCAAAATTTTACCCTAAATCAGATGTACAATGCGGACATTTTTTTGCATTTATAGGAATAGAAGTACAACAGAAAGGACATTCTTTTTCTGTTGCGGCAACTTCTGCTTTTTCTTCTTTGCAAGCTTTTTCCTTTATAGTATTAACCGCTTTTACAATAGCAAAAATTGCACATGCTACGATTAAAAAGCTTATCACCGTATTAATAAACAAACCGTAATTAATTGTTACGGCACCGGCTGCAGAAGCGGCTTCCAATGAATCAAACTTCTCTCCGAGCGGATGAATCGTAAAATACAAATTAGTAAAGTCGACTTTTCCGAGAGCAAAACCAATAGGCGGCATTATAATATCTTTTACAAGTGAATCAACAATTTTTCCGAAAGCTGCACCTATAATGATACCGACAGCCATGTCCATAACATTTCCGCGTAGAATAAAATCACGCAATTCTTTTCCTAAATTTTTAAACATAATAAGCTCCTTTTTTTGTATGTAAATATGCTAGCAAAAATTTAAATACAAAGTCAATCTTTTTGTTGTCGAATTGTTTTATTGACTTTTTTAAAACTATCATTAAAAATCGGGTATGAGTAAAGATTATTATAAAATACTCGGCGTTACGGAGTTTGATAGTGCCGATACAATTAAAAAAGCCTACAGAAATTTGGCAAGAAAATTTCATCCTGATATAGCAGGTAATTCTGAAATTGCCATTTTAAGATTTAAAGAAATTAACGAAGCTTACGAAATTCTGTCAAACCAGGTAAAAAAAGAAGAATACGACAGAGTAAGAAGATTTTATTCATACGCTCAAGGAACAAAAACAAGAGAAACACATTCTTATTCAAAACAACAAACAAACCCTTCAGATACTGAAAATAAGAAACAAAAATACGAACCTTTCTCCTGGGAAGAAATACTTTTCGGAAGAAGAGGTAAATCTGCATACGAGAAAAACACGGAAAGAAAGCCTATCAAAGGCAAAGATGTTTTTACCGAAGTACAAATCAGTGTACTTGAAGCCATTACCGGAACAGATAAAGTTATAAACATGCTCCAAACTGACGTTTGTCCGAAATGCGGCGGAAGAAAGTTTGTTAACGGAACAATTTGCCGTCATTGCAACGGAAGCGGCGAACACTCCGAACACAAAAAATTTACTGTTAAAATTCCTGCCGGAATAAAAAATAAATCAAAAATAAGACTTGCGGGAGAAGGGGAAAAGGGAAAAGACGGCGGATGCAACGGAGATTTATATATTACCGTTATTATAAATAATACTCAAGAATACAAAACTGACGGATTGAATATTGTAAAAACAGTCTCTATATCTCCTGATGAAGCTGTTTTAGGTACAGAAGTTCAAATATCTTCAATAAGCGGAAATTATAGAGTAAAAATAATGCCTAACACACAAAACGGACAAAAAATTCGACTTTCCGGATGCGGTATAGTGCAAAATGAAAAAGTTGGTGATATGATTATTACTGTTGAAATAAATTTACCAAAAAACATGACCGAAGAAGAAATTCAGCTTTACAAAAAGCTGGCTGAAATTCGGAAAGGTAAGCTCGGAAACAGTATTTATGACAGATAAAGTGCATATTAAAGAAATTTTTACATCAATACAAGGAGAAGGTCCTTATATAGGGTACAAGCAGCTTTTTATCAGATTTTGCGGATGCAATTTATCATGTGACTATTGCGACACTGAACATGATAAGCTAAACAGCAAAATTTATACGGTAGATGATGTTATCAAAATAATAAAAGAACATTCTGACTGCCATTCGGTATCTTTAACAGGCGGAGAACCGCTTTTAAATGCAGGATTTTTAAAAGATCTTCTTCCTCAATCAGCTTTGCCTGTTTATCTTGAGACGAATGCAACTTTAGCCGGAGAATTGTCGGAAGTAATAGATTATGTTGACTATGTTGCCGCAGATATTAAACTTCCGAGCTGCACAGGCGGAATGAGTTATTGGAAAGAGCATGATAATTTTTTTGCAAAAGCCTCCCACAAAGCACTCTTTGCCAAAGTTGTTTTTGATAAAAACATTACAGATAAAGAAATAGACGAAGTTGCAAAATTAGGCGCAAAATATAATATCGAAATAATTTTACAGCCTAAAAACAAAAAAGATTTTGTAAAACCTGATATGGATTTTGTTCAAAAAACATTAGATAAATTTTTGCAAAAATATAAAAAGGTTCGTGTAATACCTCAAGTACATAAAATGCTTGAAATTATTTAAAATAAATTTGTATTATAATTTAATTATTGAATGAGGGAATAGAATTGGGAATATATCATTTTATAGCAATCGGCGGAATCGGAATGAGCGGATTGGCAAAATATTTGTTGGAAGAAGGTCATACAGTTTCAGGCTCTGATATAGAAGACAGCAAATACATAAATGCACTCAGAGAACTTGGTGCAAAAGTGTTTATCGGGCATGATGAAAATAATGTACCTGAAAATGCAACAATTGTAGTCAGTACAGCAATACGAGAATCAAATCCCGAATTAAAAAAAGCTAAATCATTGGGATTAAAAATATACCACCGTTCGGATTTGCTTGCCGAGATTTCAAGAAATGCACAAAAAAATAACAAAATATTTATAGGATTTTCCGGAACCCATGGAAAAACAACTACAAGCGGACTTGCTTCTTACGTAACCGAAAAATCCGGACTAAAACCTTCGTTTGTTGATGGCGGAATTGTTCCTGAAATACATACAAATGCACAACACAAAGACGGTAAATATTTTATAGCCGAATTGGATGAAAGTGACGGAACAATTGTCAAGTACTCTCCTGACATTCTTGTTATCAATAATCTTGAAGAAGATCATTTGGATTTTTATAAAAACGGTATGTCAGATTTAATAAAAACTTTCGAATTTGCCGTTTCAAATTCTAAAAAAGTTTTGGTAAATATTGATAATGAAGGAAACAAACTCCTTAAAGGAAATTTTATAACTTTCAGTTTAAAATCCGATGCCGATTATATAGCAAAAAATATAATTTCGGGCAAAGAGTTTACAACTTTTGATATTGTACATAAAAGCAGCACTTTAACCTCCGTAAAAATACAACTTGCGGGGATTCACAACATTTATAACACTTTGGCTGTCATTGCCGCATTAAATGAAGCCGGAGTCGAAATAAATAGAATTATTCCTTATTTTTCACAATTTACGGGAATGGGAAGAAGATTCCAAAAGGTTTGTGAATTTAACGGTTTTTCTGTATATGACGATTATGCACACCATCCGACAGAAATAAAAGCAACTCTCGATGCAGCTGCTCAAAAATTCGGAAAGGAAAATATTGTTGCGGTATTTCAACCTCACAGATATACAAGACTTAAAGGTTTATGGAACGAATTTAAGAATGCATTTGACAATACCTCGAGGGTTATTGTCACCGATGTATATGCTGCCTCGGAAGATAAAATCGAAGGAATTTCAGGCGAAGCGTTTTCAAAAGAAAATAACCGGTTTGAATATATTTCAGGTGACATGGCAGAAGTTGCAAAAAGCTTACTGCCGACTTTAAAAAGCGGGAATATAGTTATCGGGCTGGGAGCCGGAACTATTACAAAATTAGGGAAAGAGCTTGAAACTGCCGGCAAATTGCATGTTTTTAATTAGCCCGTTACGAGATTGCAGTATAAAAATATATATTATATAATTATTTAAAATGTTTAGAAATAAAATATTTATTATAATTATAAGCTTTTATATTTTTTGGTTGGGGATATTACCGCTGGCATTAACAAAAGCGGTCAGTCCGATTTGCAAAAATATCTCCGTAAATACTGACTTGCAAATATCTTTAACAAATCCCCGTATAAAAACTTATTTAACCCCGAACTTAAAATTAAACGCAGATAATTTAATTATAGCTGACAAAAAAAATAATTTTGATACGGATATCCGAAATTTTAGTATCAAAATAAGAGTCCTGCCGCTGCTTTCAGGAAGAGTACATATAAACAAGATTTCTGCCGACGATATAAAAATAAATTCATGCATAAAAAAAGATATTAAACCTGATAAAGACTTATTAAACCAACTGGAAAATACCAAATTTTCGTTTGACTCTATCCGGCTTAAAAACTTTTTTATCAAACTTAAAACGCCGGATAATCAAACACCGGTTATATATAGCGGGAATGATTTTTTCTTAAAAAACGCAAACAGATATTTAAAATTAAAAGTCGACAGTAATATTTCTACAAGTGATAAAACATCTAAACTATATGTTAATATACTTTTGCCGAGAAATAATGATATTGCAAAAGCCGTTTTTGAATCAGAAATTTCTGATTTTGATATAGAACCTTTCGGAGAATTTTTTAGAAATTTTTTACCGCCTGAAATTCAACAATTGCATGGCAAATTAGATATAAAAATTGACAAAAATGTAATTAATGCCGTATTCAAGGATACAGCTATTTATATGAAAGATAAGGATTATTCAATAATTTTTCCGGATAAACTTACTCTTCAATCAGGCTTAGATATCAATAAAGATATTATTACAATAAACGATTTAAAATTAAATTCAAAAAATATCAATTTAGTACTTAGCGGAAAAATAAAAGACTATTTCGGGAAAATAAATCCTGAAGTCAACCTTAATATAACCGTTAATAAATCCGGTGTCGAAGATTTTATAAATATGCTTCCGCCTTTTAAAATCGAAGAAATTGACACTTTTAAACTGAAAAAATATAAATTTTACGGTGATACAATAGGAAACTTATCCATAAAAGGCAGATTGCCCGAACCAGAACTTAACGGTAATATATTTATAAATAACGGCATTTTGATAAAACCAATTCCTAATACTACAAAAGGCGCAACCGTCAAATTAAAATTTACGGGAAAATACATTAATTACGATGTATTTGTTCCGGCAGGTAAATCTGAAAACGTACATGTTAACGGAACTCAAGAGCTATATAACGTCAAGTATGCCGACCTTAACGTCAAAAGTACAAAAAACATAGTTCTTCCTGTAGCAGAAGCCGTTGTTAATCCGCTTCATGAAATTTTGAATTTTATTATCGGTCCGGTCCCTATTTTAGATATTTATGACGGTACGGGGAATATTGACATAAACGTAAAAGGAAACAGAAAAAACCCTCATGTGTGGGGAGTTCTTAACTTCAAAAATACCGGTGTTAATTTTGTGGAAATACCTAATCTGAAACTCACTAACGCTGATGCCGTATTAACTTTTAATGATAAAAATGCAATATTTACTTTAAATAAAGGACTTGTAAACGGAAAAGATTTTAAACTTGACGGTACCTGCGATTTGGACGGAAAATTCGATTTCAATGCATCCTCCGTCAATCAAGATATTGAATATTTATACCATGCAATTAAAACATCTTCTATGCTAAAAGATATTCAATCAATGCTGCCCGATGCTGAAAAACTGTCAGGACTGACTGATTTTAACTTTAAGATATACGGAATGTTGAAAGATCCCGCTGATGTACAAATAAATAAAAATGCATTTACCAAAGGAACAATTTTATTAAAAAACAACACCGCTAAAATTGCAGGGGTTTCAGTTAATGAAATAAACGGGAAAATTGATTTAAACGGAGTTAATGCAGATACCTCAATTAACGCAAAAATAGGAACTTCTCCTTTGAATCTTAATGCAAAAATCAGGGACAAAATCGGAGATATAAACTTTTCGATACCAAGATTAAATCCTAATTTCTTAATAACTGACAATAATTTAAGGAGTAAAAATTATTTACCCTATATCTCTGCTGAAGCCTCATATAAAGGTGCTATTGACAAAATTGAATACGAAAAATTGAATTTAAAAGCAAAAATTTTGGATTCAATTCCAAACAGCAGCTTAATTTTTAAAACCGGACAAATATACATAAACAATAATAAAGCTGAAGTTAAGAAAATATCAGGTTATATAAAAGAACCCAAAAATGCTTTTTCGGCTGATTTGAAAATTTCGGAAGCTTTTTCTGAAAATCCTATGATTACAGGTGTTTATAAAATAAACTTAAATAATTTAAGCATGATAAACGATATTTTGCATTCAGAGCTTTTACCTGAGTATTTAAAAGATATTACCTTCAAACACGGAACATTTGTATCTGCGGGCAGAATTGTTGATAACAAACTTACTACCGATTTAAATTTAAAAGATATTGAACTTAATTATATTCCGCTTGAACTTCCCATAAAAATACTAAACGGTAAAGTTTCGTTTAGAAATAACAATTTGAGACTTAATAAAATCAATATACTTGCAGATGAAATGCCGATTCTTGCTGACGGAGAAATCAAAGATATTTTTAACAAAAACTATTTTGATATCTACATAAACTCAAAACCGCAACAAGAATTTATCGACAAATATTTAAATAAAAAAATAATATATCCGGTAAAAATCAAAGGAGACATTGTATACTCGGCATATTTCAAAGGTTTACCGAATAATTATGATTTGAAAGCCAAAATCAATATGAATAAAGATTCCTCTATTTATCACTACGGCGCTACAATAGGAGATATAGAAAATGCCTTGGTTATAAATCTTGATTCTCATATAATAAACAAAAAAAATCTGAATATCAGAAACTTTGAGTACGATAAAGTTATAGAATC
>CADCOS010000052.1 GCA_902803165.1 uncultured bacterium
ATTACACCGTCTAAAACTCATATAATACCGATTCTGACGGGAAGTAACGAAAATACACTTTTAGTATCCGAAAAATTAAAATCATTGGGATATTATATACCTGCAATCCGCCCGCCTACCGTACCCGAAGGAACTTCAAGATTAAGATTATCTCTTACTGCCGATACACGACTTGAAGATATTATAACAATTTTCAATACATCCTGTTTATGATAATCTTGTCTTAAACGGAGATTTTTATGCAAAAAAGCAAAACAATATTAGTTACGGGAGGAGCAGGCTTTATCGGTTCGCACCTGTGCAAACGACTCCTTGAGGACGGCAACCATGTAATATGCATGGATAACTTTTTTACCGGCTCACTTGATAATATAAAAGAGCTTTTAAAAAACAAAAACTTTGAATTAATTGATTGGGATATAGAAAACAAAATTGATATAAAAGCAGATGAAATCTACAATTTAGCTTGCCCTGCAAGTCCTCCGCACTATCAATTTAATCCGGTAAAGACAGTCAGAACCTCCGTTGTCGGAATAGCTAACATGCTTGATATTGCACAAAAATATAATGCAAAAATTCTCCAAGCCTCTACAAGCGAAGTTTATGGAGATCCTCTTGAACACCCGCAAAAAGAAACTTATTGGGGAAATGTTAATCCGATAGGAATAAGAAGCTGCTATGATGAAGGAAAAAGATGCGCCGAAACATTAATGATGGATTATCACAGGCAGTTCGGAACAGACATAAAAATAATTAGAATATTTAATACCTATGGACCGAACATGCACCCTAATGACGGGCGTGTAGTATCTAATTTTATTGTACAATCCTTAAAAGGTGAAGACATTACAATTTACGGGACAGGCGAGCAAACCCGTTCATTCTGCTACGTTTCCGATTTAATTGACGGCATGGTAAAAATGATGAATAAAGATAATTTCTCAGGTCCTGTAAACATAGGTAATCCTTCAGAGAGAACAATTCTTAATCTAGCGGAATTTATTATAAGGAAGACCGGCACAAATTCTAAAATCATTTTTAAACCGCTTCCGAATGACGATCCGATTAAACGTAAACCTGATATAACACTGGCTAAAGAAAACTTAAATTGGGAACCGAAGGTTGATACAGAAACCGGTATAGATTTAACAATAGAATACTTTAAAAAGATTTTAAATTTATAGTATTTGATAAAAAGAAGGTACGGGATAGTACACAGTTTAACTCTAAACCGTTCCTCAGAGTTTGCGAGAAAAACAGAGTTTTTCAACTCATACGAAAAAAGGGGCGATTTTTAATCACCCCTTTTGCTATATAACCCCATATCACTCCTACAATGATAATACAAAATCTTCTTCTTCCGGAAGTACTTTCGGTATATTAAGCATCCAATCCTTAACATCTTTATCAGCTTTGGCCCAATCTACTGCAATCAAACCTCTTTGTACCCAAAGCAGTTCTTTAAAGAATTCATACTGAGAGTTTAAAGCATCCAATTTTGCTTTGAAATATAAATCATGAGCATCTGCCAATTGATTGATAGGAGCTTTGCCTACCAAATAACGTGCTTTTACCATTTGATAGTTTTCGGCTTGAGCGAACAATGCTTTGTATGATTTTTCAATCATGAAGTATTTCGAAATAGCTCTGTTAACAACTTCACGAATTGTCATTTCAAGCTGTGTATTTACTTCTTCCAAATATGCATTCAACTCGTTTAACTCCGCCTTGCATCTTGCAATTTCAGCGACTTTATGACCGCCTTCTATTGGTTTCCATTGAGCTGCAATTAAGAATCTGAATGAATTTTTATCCAAACCAAGATATGGAGTACCCAAACCTGCCATATACATATCATAACCTATTGTACCCGGAACAACACCGGCCGGCTTACCTGCAGCTGCCGCAGAAGCACCTGCATAGCTTGCCTTTGCAGATTTTAATTGATTATGTCCTTCATATTCATACGGCAGATGTCTGTCAAATTGAGTTGAATATTCTAAAGACATTTTTGCATTTGGCAAGAAGAACTTTTGACCGTAATTAGCCATTTCAGCTTTCTTCATAGCAATTGCGGCTTTGAGCTTAACTGTTTCAGGTGAACGATATTTAACTTCTTCTACAAGCATATCCGTAAATTTGTCTAATCTTTTAGGATCTCTTACATGGTCAATAATATGAACATCAGAAGAGAAGAACGATGGATCACTTGCTGTAAGAGGAGCAAAGTCAAAAGCAGCCTTTTGGTCTTTATTTAACAATTTGCTGACACTTACCTTTATGTTCTTAAGCTCAGCTTGCATACCAAGAAGTTTCTTTTCTTCTTCACTTACCTGACCGGCCCAGCGCATAATTTCTTCATTACCGCACTTACCTGTTTTTTGTCTAACACGAGCCATTGCAAGATTTTCACGAGTTTCTTGAAGTTCTTCTGTTTGAACTTTTATGGCATTTTCAAGCATTAAAGCATCTACATATAAATTAGCAGCTTGAAATTCTGTATTTGCAGTTGTCAAAGCATGTTCAGCCTTGTCAAACTTTAATTTTTTATGTTTAACAATAATATTTGTTACCAAATCAGGTGAATATAATACCTGATCCATTGCAGCTGTAAATACACCTGCTCTTGTAGGAATATTAGAATAAGACTCAGCATAACTGCCGTTGTAAGTTTGATATCCCAAATCTAATCTCAGAGTAGGTAAATATCTCATATAAGCACTTGCAACAGATCTTCTTGCCGCACTTATTAAATATTGCTTTCTCTTCATATCAAGGTTGCCTTCGTCAAGTGCATCCAAAAGTGAACCTAATGAGTATTTAGGTAATTCTTTATTTGAAATTACCATACAATTATTTAATAATCTCAAAGGTGGTGTATAACCAACGGCTTCCCCTGCATCAGAGTTGTAGAACAAAACCTTGTCATCGTAAAACGGCAATTTTTCGTCCTTTACAGCCTTGCCGTGCAATACACCATGAATATTGAAAGAAGTAGCTTCCGCTAATTTTTTATCCACGTTAAATGTAGAGGTACCCAGCATAGCACCTAATGCGACATCCTCTTTACCAATAGTTGAGAATGACGGCAATTTCTTTGAATTGAGATATTGATAAACTTCCTTTCTTTGAGCGGTTGTTAAGTTAAACAATGGTGTAACAAACGCTGAATCAACATCGGAAGGTATTTTAGCCAATGAATCTTTTACATTTGAATTAACAGTTACAACCACAAAATCGATATTGCATTTTTTATCTGCAAGTCTTTTCTTGATAATTGAATTCCAATCTTGATGCATTTTATAGTAATTTTCATTCATCAATATTGCTGTTTTCTTACTTCCGGGAACAAGTGCATGGAATGTAACAAAATCATCTACATTCTGCTGCACCGGATTAAAGTTTCCGAAATCTCTTAAACCGTATTGATCAATCGTAACAACATACTTTTGCTTATTAGGCTTATTAGCATAGTAATCACTGGACATAAAGCCCAAAGAAATAACCATTCTTGCGCGAGAAGCCAAAGCTTTATCAGAAACTGCCTTTGCACCTTTTTCCGTCCAATCACCGGTAAAGATTAAATCTTTCGGGAATGATGCTTTAAAATCAGGTAATAACGACATTGTAATAACCTTTTGGAAGGTTGCCAACACTTCGGCATTCTTGTCCGACGGCCCGTCAAAAACGAAGGCTAAATCAATTGCTTTTGCATTTGGTGCAGCTTGCAAATTAGGTTGTTTTGGTCTTGGCATGTTAGGGTTTGGATTTGCAGCCATTACTGCAACCCCGGAATACATGTAGAAAATCATCAACAACAAAATGCTGCTTAATAGTTTTTTCATTTTTATACTCCCTTAAAAACTAAATCTTATTTCACGAGAGCTACTTTAATTTAAAAAATATTTTGTGTCAATACGTCTCAAATTAAATTTACAATTGACTTGAAAATATTAAACATTTGTTTAATAATTGGGAAATGAAGACTATAAAAGAAGATTCAAGTAAAGAAAGAATAACAAAAATTGCAAAAAAATTTTTTGCACAAAAAGGGTTTGACGGAACAAGCATACGCGATATTGCAAAAGCGGCAAACGTAAATGTCGCAATGATATCATACTATTGGGGCGGTAAAAAAGAATTATTCCAAAATATTATAGATAATCTTGTAGAAACTCAAACTAAATATGCAAAATCGTCTCTTGATTTTGCTATAAATCCCGAAGACCTTTCCAAAGAACAGCAAATTGAACTTATGTACAGAACGGTTGACAAAGCTATAGAATTCTTTTACGGAGACGAATCGTATGAACTTTTAACAGTAATTACCCGCGGACAAAAAGAAAAAAACGTATTTGAAAATTTACCTTTATTTATTTATGGTAAAAAATTACTGGCCGCTCTTTATAATAAAAAAGAAAACGATAAAGAAGTAATATTAACGCTCGTGTCTATAATTTCCCAAATAAATTCCCCGAGACTTATGCCTAATTTTTCTATTAATCTTATGGGACAAAGAACTTTTCATAGGGAAGATGTTAAAATAATAAGAAAAAATGTATATATATACCTTGAAGCCCTTTTAAAAAATAAAGGTGTTATATAGTTAAAAATTTTCCGCAAACTCTAATTGTAAATTTTTGTAACAAAATCCCCCAAATACCTAAAGTTTTTAAGAAATATGCCGATAACCATAGTAAGGAAAAAGCAAAAAGGATTATTCGATTATGGGAATGGCATCGACACAAGCCAGACTATTAAGCATTACTTCGCGTATGCACGATATCGAACTTCAAGCGCAAAACATTGAAGGCCGAAAAATCGCCCTTGCCACACAGCAGGATGCAGCGTACGAGAAGTATTGTGCTGCTTTAGATGCTACCAAAATAACCGTTGCTTACCAAGATGAATATACTAAAAAATATGTTGATGCAAATTTTTCAACTATGTGCGGATTTGATACAGGCAGACTTAAAGATTATTCGCTCACTAACAATGTAACCGGAATGGTCATAGTTGATGATGCAGTAAAACAAGCCTATGATAATTTTGGAAATGATAAATATGCATTTGCTTTTGCATGTATGGGATATGAATATTCAGATTTCATCGCTAATTGTACGGAATGCGGTGATGCAGTAAACATAAGCGAAATCGGAATTGGAACACTTACGCAAAGTACGGTTGGGGTATATGATACAAACGGCTACGGAGAAGGTGCCGGCAATTGTTTCATGAACCAAATTGAACGTATTGCATTTTTAGAAAATGCTGGTAAATATCCTGAATTAGATGATATGTACGATAGTTTATGCGAATTATGCAATGATGATAACGCTACACAATCTGAAAAAGAAGAGGCTTTAGCCGAATTCAGAGATAAATTATATTCAAAATTAGGCAATGAAATTCTTGCAATTATGAATTTAGAAACAGCACAGGATACCTATGATTTTGGCGGTGATCACTCTCTAATGTCATCTGATCACAGTAATGGTGTTACAAATTTTAAAGCCGGATTAAGCGGCGAAATTGGATATTATTTGGCTCTTTGGGATCAAATTAATAATGCGGGCGGATGTGAAGCTATAGATCCGCAATATGCTTCAGGTTCAGATGGCACAGAATGGTTAAATGCAATGGTTAAATCAGGACTTGTTTCAATTTCATGCAGAGAAAGAGGCGTTGATAAAGCTTTTGAAGAAACAAGCGTTTCAACAAGTATCGGAAGAAATTATCTTCAGGAAGAACAGGATGACTCAAAAGTTAAAAAAGCCGAAGCTGAATATGAACATGAATTAAAAATTATTAACAGAAAAGATAAAAAATATGATAATAAATTAAACAAACTTGAAACAGAGAGAACTGCTTTAAAAACAGAGCAGGACGCATATAGCACGATGATAAAAGATAATATTGAAAAGACAATGAGTATTTTCTCATAAATGTAAGATAGTTTTCCTAACCAATACTTTTTCCTTTTTCCTTTTTCTTTGCCGCTCAAATCGAGCGGTTTTTTCTTTTTTAATATTTTTATTTTTCTTTTTGATATAATCAATTCAGAGAGATTTTTATTTTGAAGAAAGGAAGAGATAATTATGAAAAAATCAATCAAAGATTTAGGTGACATCAAGGGCAAACGTGCATTAGTACGTGTTGACGTTAACGTTCCTCTTGATGAAAACAAAAATGTTACAGACGATACTCGTATTCAGGCTATTGTTCCTACAGTTAATTATTTAACTGAAAAAGGCGCAAAGGTTATTCTTATGGCACACTTAGGAAGACCTAAAGGAGAAAAGAATCCTGAATTCACTTTAGCACCTGTTGCAAAATATATGTCAAAAGTTTTCGGACAAGAAATCGTATTCATTCCTTCTGTTGAAGAAATGGCTCCTTATGTTGAAAAACTTGCTGACGGTCAAATTGCTTTATTGGAAAATATCCGTTACTACAAAGCTGAAGAAGCAAAAGATGATGACATGACTTTTGCAAACGAATTGGCAAAATACGGCGATTTTTATGTAAATGATGCATTTGGTGCAGCTCACAGAAACCACACTTCTACTGCCAAGTTGGCAAAAGTTGTTAAACCTGCTGTTTCAGGTTTGTTAATGGAGAAAGAAATCAGATGCTTATCTCAAGCTCTTGATAATCCTACAAGACCGTTTACGGCAATCGTCGGCGGAGCAAAAGTTTCTTCTAAAATCGGCGTATTGGAAA
>CADCOS010000053.1 GCA_902803165.1 uncultured bacterium
CTTACCGGAATGTAGTAAATATGCCATATTGGTAAGATGCTGAAACAAGTTCAGCATGACATTTAAATTATCATGGACAGTAGTGCGCAAATAAAAGAAAGAAGAAAAAAGGCACTAAAGAAAAAATTAAAAATAATGAAAGAATTAAACCTACAAAAAAAGCGCCTTTAAAGAGGCGCTTTTTTTTGTATTTGTGTTTTCTAATTATTACTTAAAACCAATCTAAATGTGGCTAAATTTTTTATTGAAAGCATTTTGTGTTTATTTGCCTGCTGCTCTGATATTGCAAAAATCCTGCAAATTCTCTGAATTTCTTCTATATCTTTTCTTGAATTCAACTTATATACGTTATTAACAGGATCTGCAATAACGGACATTGCTGCGTTCAATTCTTCTTCCTTCATGAAATGCTCCTTATTAATCTGCTTATATATATAAAGTTTATCTATTTAAAAAAATTGACTTTTTTTATCGGAAATGTAAACATTTGTTAAAAATTTATTAATCTTTTATGGTCTAAATCCTTAACGTTAATTGATTTAAAGAGTTTTTTATAGTATGTTAAAACTGTGGAAAACAAAGTGTTGGATTATAATTCTATACTTGAAAATTGCGGTATCGGGCATTCCCCGATTAGCGCAATAGCAAGAAATTTGACTAAGTTAGAGGATTTCTATAATTCTGCGGAATTGGTCAGTATATACAATTATTGCCTTATGAATACTAATGAGCCTGAAGTATTAATTCAGGTTATAAAACTTACCGATTCTCATCGTGCTGAATCAACACTTGCAATACTTACAGAATTATTGCTTCAAAAAAATTCTGAGCAAGATGAAAATACAGCCGAAGATTACGTTAATGTAAGAGCAATGTGTGCAAGAGCAATCGCAAATTACAAAGATAATTCCACTGTGACGGTGTTATTGGATTGTTTAAATAATAAAAATGAGCATTATAAGGTAAGATTAGCTTGCGCTGATGCATTAGGGCGAATAGGTGACAAATATGCCGTACGACCGCTAATTGATGTGGTAGAAGATGATGAAGAAAAGTCAGTGTACTTAAAAGAATCTGCTGCGTTTGCATTGGGTATGCTTGGTGATACCAGCGCAATAGATCCTTTGGTTGCCATATTAGAGTCAAAGCAAGGATTTTTAGATAAATTTACATTCCTGAAAGAAAAAATAGTCGAAGCTTTGGGAAAATTAAATATAAATAACAGAAAGGTAATGAAAGCTTTAAAAATATCTTTGATGGATTCTTCGCCGATAGTCAGAATTAATGCAATAGAAGCAATTATGAACAGTGATAGTGAGGATTCGGTTGAGCTTATCAAACCTTGTTTGAATGATGAAGATGATGAAGTCAAGCGGAATGCATTAATTGCCCTTTACAACATTGAAGGAAGAGATATTCTTGATGAAGTTATTGAATTACCGATTTATACAGAATTTTTAAAAAATGAGGCAAAGGAATTGATAGCGGAATACGAGGATACTGATGAATAAAGATAAAGCTGTTATTTTGTTATCAGGCGGTTTGGATTCTTTGGTGGCATTGGCTTACGTTCAGGCTCGTGAGCCTTATAATGTAGAATTAGCTCTTACCTTTGATTACGGACAAAAAGCTCTGAAAAATGAAATTGAATCAACTGAAAAAATTTGCGAATTTTATAATATACAGCATAAAATAATAAAACTTGATTGGCTGAAAGATATTACAAAGACGAGTTTAGTTTCCGATAAAGAGATTCCAAAATCCGGCTTTTCGACAAAAGAAAGCGCTGCTTCCGTGTGGATACCAAATAGAAATGCATTATTTTTAAATATTGCTGCCTGTTATTGTGATTCTTTTGGATATAATTATATTGTTTACGGTGCTAACAAGGAAGAGGGTGCTAATTTTCCGGATAACACGGAAACATTCAGAAAAGAAATTACCGCGCTATTTAAAACTTCAACACTTGTAGGACCAAAGGTTACAGCCCCCTTGATTAATTATACGAAGGATGATATAGTAAAAATCGGGGCAGAACTTTCCGTTCCGTTTGACTTGGTATGGAGCTGCTATATTTCGGGTGATAAACATTGCGGGGAATGTGAATCGTGCAGCTATCTAAAAAAAGCTCTTATTGCAAATCATCTTGAAAGTTATAAAGATAAATTATTTAAAAAATGAAAACACAGTTTATAGATAAAGATATTAAATATATAGGTTCGCAGCTTGCACCGCACTGGATTTATAAAAATTTTAAAATTCAAGGAGATGCAATTGTTTCTTTTATCGGTGAATGTGATGTTAAATTAACAGAAATGGTTGATATAGAAGATGTAATAAACAATGAGCCTATTTACAGTAAGCTTATGTTGAGTTTTATTTCTGAACAATTCGGTATTGAATTGACAGAAGGTGTTTTCAGACAGCGTCTGCTAATGTGTATTATAAAGGAATTGCTTGAAGAAAGAGGAATTTTCGTAAAACGAAACGGAGATGATTTGGTTGTTAACGGAGGAAAATTGTCTGTTTCTATTGCAACAAAATCCGTAACTTCAATATTGATACATACAGGGCTGAATATTATTTCTGAAGGTGCGCCTGTTAAAGCTTCCGGCTTAAAAAGCGAGATGGGAATCGAGAATATAAAAGAATTTGCGCTTGAAGTTATGAAGAGATACTCAGAAGAAATTGAAGATATAAAGCTTGCTGCAACAAAAGTAAGAGGAGTGTGATTAATGACCGGACGCGGTTACAAAAAATATATGAAAAAAGAGGCAAATAAAGATTATTTGTTTATAAAGCTTTTTGTACTTTCTTTCTTTGGAATGTTATTGTTTTTTACAATGCTTATAAAATCATTTTCTCCGACTGTAGATGTGTCGATTGGTGATTATAAATATGAAAGTGATATTGATAATCAAGAAGAAATACAAAAGAACATAGATCAACGATTATCAAATATCCAAGAAGAGGACACAGGTAAAAATTTCACTGATTTAATGAAAAATCCTCAGGATATTCAGGAACGTGATTTTACCTCACAAGAGGTTAAAAAAGAGAAATCAAAAGAACGTACAAGTGATACGGAAGAACCTGCTTCAGCACCTGCAGCAGAACCGGTTTATAAAGTTTATATAGGAAATTATTCTTCTTCTGACCAAGCCAAGGTCGCGAAGGAAATTATACAAGAATCAGGATCAAACTTGAATCCTATAGTTAAATGTATAGGTTCAAATAATTACACTTTACAAGTCGGTTTATTTAAGAACAAGAACAGTGCGGAGGCATTGTTATACACAGTTCAACAAAATCATCTGCCGGGCAGAATTGTACAGGAATATTAAATATTAATAAAAAATCTTTACATCATGAAACATTTTATTTAATTTTAAAAGTTTTGTGATAAATTAATTATATTGAATTAAAAATATGGGAATTAAAACTATCACAGGTTAATATAGGAGACGTTGGATGCCTAATTATTTGACGAAGGAAGAGATAAGACAGTGGAGAAGTTCTTTAGAAAAAATTACATTGGAAGAATTTGCTGCAAGATTGGGCAAGACTGTAGAAGAGACTAAAACTACAAATGATGTAGTAGATATTGTTATGTCAAAAGGAACTTCATCAACCACTAATTCAAATATAAGTGACGGTTTTTCAGCTATTGCTGAAAGAGCTTTTGCCCGTGAACAACAATTGTCACACACACCATTTTCAATAAGCAGAAAAGGTATGAAAGAAGCCTCTGTTGAAAAAAATGATGAAACCAAAAAAGCAGTTAAAAATATAGTAAAAAAAGCTTTATCAAGTGAAACTGAGAAAACGGAAAAACAAATTGAAACAGTTTCAAAGGAAGCTAAAAAAGAAAAAAAGGCTGCTGTAAAAGAGGCAAGTGTTTTGGATAAAGTAGAGGAATATTCTTCTAAATCAGAATCTAATATTGTACTTAAAAAATCTTTGACGGACAGAGAGCAGATGGTATTTGAATATTTCTTAAATAATATCGGGAAAACCGTATTTGCTAAAGATTTGGCTGAACTGCTAGATTTACCGCGAGATTATGTTTACAAATATATAAAAAATCTGAGAGCAAAAATTGAAGGGGACAAACTCAAAAATGTTCCGTCCGGCGGATTTATATTAACTGAGTAAAAAATGGAAGTAAGGAATTTACTTGATTTTCTGAATAATGTTAAAAGTTTGTATGTGCCTGATTATGTAACATGCAATGCAGAGCTTGTAAATTTTCTTGATAAAGTCTCACTGGATGAGCAATTTACGCAAAGAATTGATGCCGGTTTGATATATGTACACGAACGTTCGTTAGGCAGTTACACTTTAGTGGATGGGTTGAACAGATTAATTTCTCTGTCGCTTCTTTTGCATGCGATTTGCGAATGTTATAAAAAAACTTCTTCAAGAAATGATAAAGCTATTAAAATAATAAGAAAAAAATATTTATTTAACGGTACTAAGACAAAATTAAAATTACCTGAAATGTATCAGGATATATATTCCAAAATAATTAACGGCGAACGTTTGTCAGGAAAAGAAAAACGTAGTCCTATGTTTGTTTTGCTTCATAGCTTATGGACTCAAATTAAAGAATACAAACTTCACGCTTCAGAAATATTTAAAATGCTTCAAAAAATAAATGTAGTAGTAGTGGATGTTGAAAATATTGAAATTCGTGACTTATATTATTCTTTGAATAATCAAAACAGGGAATTGAATCAGCTTATATTAGTTGAAGATTATTTGAAAAATTTAAATGCCGCCGATTTCTGGACGGAGCTAAAATCCATATACAAAGATAGTGAGAAAGATATAATATCATTTTTTAAAGATTTTTTCTTAAGCAAATTTAACTACAGAACTTTTGATAAGAATAAGTTGTACGAATATTTTGTTAATTATTTTGAAACTATGCATAAATATTTAAGCGCAGATGACATTATGAAAAAAATGGTTCATTCTGCCGTATTGTACAGCAATATGTTGAACGTGAATATTGATAATGAAAATATTAAAAAGGCAATGATAAGGCTTAAAATGCTGAATTGTGAAGATACTTATGCATATCTTTTGAGTATTTATGATGATTACGCAAGCGGGACAATATCAGAATCCACTTTTGTTGAGATTTTAGAAACAATAGAAGATTACCTAAAAAAACGTCAAGTTACACAAAATAACGTTACGTTTAATGAATTAATTCAATATTTAAACGCATTTATTACTTACAAATAAGTTAAAACCCTATTCGTCCATTATGGTTTTTTCACCGTATGCCGTAAGTCTGTATTCGCTTGCTCCGACAAGCCCCGTTAAATCAGGTAAACATTCTATATAATCACGATTGATTGCTTCTTGTAATACACTGTGGTCAATTATTAAAGCAACGTTTTGCATTAATTTCGAATTAAGTTGTTTTAAAGTGAAACGAGGTTTTTGCTCATACTGAGTAAAATAATACGCTGTCAATAGAAGAAAATCTATTTTCTTTTCAATATTTCTGCTGTTTATAAAATTCAAATATGCACTGTCTTTTTTTATAGAAGGACTTGGTTTAAATGATAATTCAGTCATCGGCTTATTCATTGAATTTTCTAATATATTATCAAAAACACCTTCTTGTTTTTCATTTATTGTTTCTTTATTGTCTTCTTGAGGAGCGGGTGGTGCATAAAATATGTCTAAATCATCTTTTATAGGTTTTTGCTCTTCTGCTTTCGGTTCTTGTTTTTCCCGTACCTCGTCAATGCTTTGTTCTACGTTAGCAGTTTCTGCCGATTGATGGTTTGCTATTTGTGTTTCAATATTTTTCTTCGTAATTTCTTCTTCTGCTTTTATTTGCGAAGAAACCATATTACGTGCATTTTCAGCTTTCTTTCTCTTTGCATAAGCATCCGAATCTTTTACCCACAATTCAAACTGACTGACAAGAAGCTCTTTGTCGGTAGTAACCAATTCAAGTATGTATTTATCTTTTTTTATTCTGAATGAATAAGTAGACATAGTTTATATTATTAATCCTGCTGTAAAAGTTCTTCTCTCCACTTGTTGAGTTGTTCTTCAACAAACTCTAAATCATCAGATTTGAGTTCAATTTCTATGTCACCTTTTTTCATTTTAAAAACATATTCGTGCATATACTCCTCCTGTAGTTTAAGTTTACCATAAATATTGATTTTTATGCAAGGAAAAAGATAGAAGCCGTTGAATTTGTAAATTTATTTTAAGCAAATTGTTATTATAAGCGCAAATATATTATTTACATGCTTTAATATTCATATAAACGAGTTAACAGAAAAGAGGTAATAATAAATGAAAAAGTTATTAATCGGTGCATTTGCAGCAGCTTTTAGTGTATATTCTTTGATGAATGTATCAACAGCTCCGCAAATAAAAAGTATGAATTTTCAAAAAATATCAGCAATGACTCTTGGTTATGATAAATCTATGAGTGAAAAAACTATTAAAGCTGCGGTTATTGACAGTTATTTCAGAAATATATGTCAAAACGGTAAAATTATTCGTTGGAATAAAAATTCAATGCCTTTGACAGTTTATATTCAAGATACAAAAGACTTACCCGAATATTATTTAGATGTTGTTAAAAGTGCATATAAAGCATGGGAAAGAGCAAGCGAAGGCTTGGTAAGATTTGATTTTGTGGAAGGTCCGGAACAGGCTGATATGAAAGTTTACTTTAAAGCCGGAAATGCTGTAGGTGCAATCGGAAAACACGAATTTTCTGTAAGCGGAAATACGATAACAAACTCTGTAACCGTATTTATGAAAGCTGATAAAAACGGTCACAGCCACGATTCAAAACAGTTATTCTCCGCAGCACTTCAGGAAGTCGGACATTCTTTAGGGTTAACAGGCAGAAGCCAAAGTATTTATGATGTTATGTACCCTGTTGGAATTAAATTCAACACTGAAATAACTCCAAGAGACGTAAAAACATTAGCTTTATTATATTCTGTAATACCTGATATTACAAACAAACCACTTACTCAAAGCGAAAAATCAATGTTATTTACACCTTCAGAAATACTTTCAACATTAAATGTTCCGGTAAATGACGATACAAATTTGAATGAATTTGTAGGTACTGACGTTGCATCTCATTTAGCATTGGCAGAACAATACAGAAAACGTGCACAATATGACAAAGCTGCTCATGAATATCAGATTGTAGCTCAGACTAAAACTGATCAAAGAAGCCGCTCAGAAGTATTTTATGAAATCGCAGTAATGTATTTGGACGCTGAAATGTATGATGATGCCAAGAGTGCTGCAAATGTAGCTTGGGGGACAGATGAAAACGATTTAACAATTACTCTTCCTCCGCTTATAAACTACTACATGAAGAAAACAAACTCTGCAGTAGCTCAATTGGAAGAAATTTTGCAATACAATCCGTATAATAAACATGCATATAAACTTCTCTGCCAAATATACAGAGACAGACACCATGAAAATCTTTTGAAATCAACAATTTCAAGATACGGTAAAACTGCAGGTGAAGTAGAATAAAAAGTATTTAAATATACAAAAAAGGAGATTCGGGACATATTGACCGAATCTCCTTTTTGTTATGTTAACAACAAGCAAAAGTGTGGTATAATCGTTTTATGAACGTAAATCCTATTAATAAAACAAATAACGATTTAAATACAAAAGGAAAAGTTACGCCGAAAGCAGCTCAAAGAGTTACGGAAGGCGGAGAAAAATTAATGAAGGAGCTTGATAAAATGAGCAGTATTAACAATGTAAATATTTTTAAACATGATTTTGAATTTAATCTTTCTATCGAAGAGCTTGAAAAAAGAACTCATAAAGACTATTTAACAACAAAAAAAATGCTCGCTGTTGATGCTCCGGAATTTTTAAATTTGTCAGAAGGTGATAAAGAAGCCCTTAAACATCTTGTAAAAGCAGCAATTGTTTTAGATAGTGTCAACATGCAATTGGACAACCCTAATAATCTTCCGTTTAAAGAATTTTTGAATAAAGAAATTGCAAAGGGAAACAAGTCTGCAGAACTTTCAAAAATTCTTTTTGATGCGCAAAAAGGCGTTTGCTCTTTAGATAGAGAATCAAACATGATTGAACTTGCTAAAGGAATAAAAATGAGAGCGGGCAAAGGAATTTATCCTGAAGATTTAGAAAAGGATGAATTTCATGCAATACTTATAAAAATGCTTAAAGAAGGTAAAAAAGAAGAAGTGGCGAAAATACTGAATCAGCGTTCGGTAGTTGAAAGAAGCGGAGACGAGTTAGTTGCAATTGATTACGTTGATAAATTCAAAGATGACTTTGAAATTATGGCGCAAGAACTTGAAAAAGCCGCTCAAACTTCTACAAACAAAGATTTTAATGAATTTTTATTATTGCAGGCAAAGGCTCTTAGAACGCCGGATTCAATGCTAGATGCTTATGCTGATAAAAAGTGGGCAGAATTACAGGATACTCCGTTAGAATTTACAATAACCAGAGAAAATTATTCTGATGAAATGACAGAAACAGTTGTAGAAAACCCTGAATTAAAGGCTCTTCTGGATGAAGCAGGTATTGTTCCGGTTGCAAAAGATTTTCTGGGAGGAAGAGTAGGAATAATTAACAAAAAAGGAACAGAAGCGATATTAAATGTAAAAAAATACTTGCCTCTAATGGCTAAAAATATGCCGTTTAATGACAGGTATGAACAAAACATTTCTCCTGATAAAGAATCAAAACAAACAATGGTTGATGCTGATTTAGTTGCTGTTACGGGAGATGTAGGAGAATTTCGTGCCGGTATAACTTTAGCGGAAAACCTTCCTAATGACGATAAATGGTCTATAACAAAGCTGGGCGGCGGCCGAAGAAATGTTTATCACAGACAAATCAGGCTTATTACCTCTGATGATGCAAGGGAAAAAATGCAAAAAAGATTAAATGCAATGTTGAATCCGGAATTGCATAAATATTATAACGATGAAGCTGACCATTGGTTTACGGTAGGTCATGAAAACGGACATTCTCTCGGGCCAAAAACAGGGACGGAAGGTTTAGGAAAATATAAATCTATAATAGAAGAAAACAAAGCAGACATGGTTTCGCTGGCAATGTTGGATGTGCTGACAGAAGCGGGAATGTATACTCCTGAACAAAGAAAACAGATTATTGTAACTTATGCCGCTGACAATATGTTAATGTCTAAGCCTACATTGTCGCAGGCACACAGAGTGCGTTCCGTGATGCAAAATTATTTCTTTATAAAAGAAGGGGCAATAACAATTTCACCGGACGGAGTTTTGGATGTAAATATCGAAAAAATGGTTCCGACTGCAAGAAAAATGCTGGAAAAAATTATTGAAGTTCAGTTATCCGGCGATTTTGCAACAGGTGAACAATACGTTAATGAATATTTCGTGTGGACTCCGGAAATGGAAGCTTTAGCACAAAATATTAAAAAAGTTTCCAAAACTTTAAACGGAAAAGTTGAATCTCCGCTGGCGGATAAACTTCTTGCGGAATAGTAGGAATATTTACTTAAGCTTTAGTAGTTCTACTATTTTCTTTATCTTATTTTCATCCATTTTATGACTGCCTTCTACAATAGAAAAGCTGTTGAGGTCTTTTGCTGATGAAGCAAGATCTTTAGCCATGTCAAGGGTGATAAGTTTATCTGCTTTCGAGTGAATTATATCAACAGGTACGGAAGTCTTTTTCAATACTTTTCCCGTATTAAATATTATACCTAAAGGATATCTAAGCAGCTTGGATTTAACTAATAAATCTTTTATACCTTGAGGAATGTTTCGCTTGTTTCCGTAAACAATGGCATTTATTCTATGTTTATAGGTGTTGGTTGAAGAAGCAAGAATTAAGCTGATTAAATTCTTATGTTTTTTTGCCATTTTGGTCGCTGCGTAACCGCCAAAACTATGACCTAAAACCGCAATGTTTTCTTCCGGTATTCCTTTTTCTTTTAAATATTGAAATGCAGATTCCGTGTCCTGAGCGAGTCTTTTAGGAGAATGATATGTAAATTCTTTGTTCCCTTTTTCATAGTTTCTATATTCTGCAGCAAGAATTGCGAAATCAGTGTTATTTAAAATTTCTTTGTATAAAGTTTGTAAACTGGAAATATTATGACTCAATCCGTGGTATATAACCAAATATTTTTTTCTGTCATCTTTGTTTATGTCCCACAAGGTAACTGATGGTAAATTGTGTTTTTTTTGAGTTTTTATTTCGGTAATAAAAGGAGCTAATTCATGGTCTTTTATATGCCATGCCATTCTTGATACATTAACCGAGCGCTGAAAATAATCATCCATATATCTTACAACAGGATTAATTCTGTGTATAAAAGATTTTGGATTGTACAAAAGTGAACGAAACGCCGTTTGATTATTATTAGCGTTTACATTGTTATAATATCCCTGTGTGATTGGTATATTCTCTATTTTCATAGCTTATACATTCTATAACAAAATATTTTATAGTGCAATGTTGATTTTGCGCTGTTTTTATTCTAACATTCAGTTGTAAGGGCAATAAAAGAAGGAGAATTATTATGTCAAGAAAACCTATTATTGCAGGTAACTGGAAAATGAACTTGCTTCAATCAGAGGCAAAATCGTTATATGAAGGTATCTGCTCATTTGTATCAAATTATAGCGCAACGCAGCTTCCGACAGTTGTAATTGCACCTGTATTTACATCATTAAATCAGGTAAGTTCTGTTGCATGTAACTGTGGCTGCGGTGGAAATAAGATTTCAATTGCCGGTCAAAATTGCCATTGGGAATCATCAGGTGCTTATACAGGTGAAATTTCCGTTGAAATGCTAAAAGATGCCGGCTGTGACTACGTAATAATCGGTCACTCAGAAAGAAGACAATATTTCTCTGAAACTGATGAAATGATTAATAAAAAAGCAAAAGCTATATTAGCAGGCGGTTTGATTCCTATTATCTGCTGCGGTGAAACTCTTGAACAAAGAGAAGCAGGTTCAACTGATGTTCATATTGCGTCTCAAATAAGAGCTGCTCTGTCAGGAATATCTTCTGAAGATGTAGCGAAATCAGTTATAGCTTACGAACCGATTTGGGCAATCGGAACAGGTAAGACTTGTGATTCATCTGAAGCAAACAGAGTAATCAAAATGATTAGAAGCGTTGTATCGGAAGTTTCAGGTTCTTCCGCAGCTGATTCAATCAGAATCCTTTACGGCGGTTCTGTTAAACCTTCAACAATTGAAGAACAAATGTCTCAATCAGACATTGACGGAGCTTTAGTAGGCGGAGCAAGTTTAAAAGCTGACAGCTTCAATGAAATCATTGCTAATACAATGAAAGTTGGTGTATAAACTTTAGATTACATAATAAAAAAGCGCCCTGCATAGGGCGCTTTTTTATTGTAGGTTTAATTTATGCAATTTTATTATTTGATTTCAAGATTTCTTTCTCTTTAATTGCGAGGGGGGTAAATCAGAAAAGCTTGTAGATAAAACTACAAGCAAGAAAGTAAAGTTAAAAAAAGAAACCTTGAGCAAAGAAAGAGAAAGCACGCAATTGTTTACTACGCCCTGCGGGCGTCAAACAGTGTTCGGCTGCGCCGAATCTCTTACGCTCGCTATCGTGACTTCGTCACACGCTCGCGGTACAGATGCGAACGACAA
>CADCOS010000054.1 GCA_902803165.1 uncultured bacterium
ATAAAATTGTTTAATACGCCGGAAAGTACGGATGATAAAACAAAAATTTTGTTGGCAATGCATGATGACCAGCCAAGTGCAATTTTAATAGGAAATGTCTTAAAAACTGATAAAAAAGGAGATTTGCATTATTCAAGCAGAAAAAATCACGCTAAAAATGAGACGGAGCTTGATGCATTAGCAACTTGGGATAATTCTGTTCCGGGTGAAGGTAAAGCTATTCTATGCGAATTTTTTCATACTGCCATTGATGACGGGTTTAAACATGTTTATGTAAGATCAGAAATTCCAAAATATTCATACGCTGTTGAATTCTATAAAAAAATGGGTTTCGAAGTTTTATCAAAAAACTCTCGTCAAATGATAAGAGAAAATGAAAACTCTTATTTACTTGATATTTTTGATTATGGCGACTCTCAAATAGTTCCGATGAAAGCTACCGTGCAAGATATTATTAAAACAACATACAAACGAGGCAAAGAACTTAAACGAAAACCTTTAAAAGTTCTGAGCAGCATGAATTTGCCTAAAATTGATTTTGATTAAGCTTGATCAAAAACTTCCACTCCGTCATCGGAGACAAACTGTATTCCGAATTTTGCACGGAAAATATATTTTACAGTGTTGCTTTGGATTTCTGCCATCATCTTATTAAATAAATCATAAGCTTCTTTTTTGTATTCAATAAGCGGATCTTTCTGTCCGTATGCACGCAGCCCTATACCTTCTTTCAGCATATCAATGTTGTGCAGATGATCTATCCACTGATTGTCGACTACTCTTAATAAAATATCTCTTTCAAGACTTCTCATAATGTTGTCATCAGAGAATTTTTCCTGTAAAACAGCATCCGGATCATACTGAGTCATAATAGAATTGTAGAAATTAATAATCTCTTCTTCGTGTTCTTTGTATGCTTTTTGTGCTGCATCTCTGATTGATTCATAAACTCTTGAAAATCTGTAAGGTTTTATATCTTCAATTGTTATATATCCAAGCTGAGGTATATTGGAGTGAAGTTCTTTAACAAGCGTCTCCAAATCTTCCTGAATATATTCTTCAGGGTTCATCTCAGGAGCTATATAGCTCTTTAACAACCTGTCTATTTCTTTATCAATCATGTATTTAATATCTTCGGATAAGTTTTTGCCTGCGAGAACCTTTCTTCTTTGTGCATAGAATTTTTCTCTCTGGATATTCATAACATCGTCATATTGAAGTACGTTTTTACGTATATCAAAATGATAAGTTTCGACTTTTTTCTGTGCTGATTGTATTTGACGTGTAATAAGCGAAGATTCAATTGCCATATCTTCTTCAACATTTAATAACGTCATAAGATTTGTAATTTTATCACCGCCAAATATTCTCATAAGGTTATCTTGAAGTGATAAGAAAAATCTTGTAGAACCGGGATCGCCTTGTCTTGCTGCACGACCTCTGAGCTGATTATCAATACGGCGTGACTCGTGTCTTTCTGTTCCGATTACATGAAGCCCGCCAAGCTCAACTACTTTTGCATGTTCTGATTCGGTTATAGCTCGTGCTTTTTGGAGTTCTTCATTTTTCAAATTTTCATAATCGGGATGATCAATAGTAATTCCTTTTCTTTCAAGTTCTTCTTTTGCCAAGTATTCCGCATTACCGCCTAAAAGAATATCAGTACCGCGGCCTGCCATATTTGTAGCAATTGTGACAGCTCCGATTCGTCCTGCCTGAGCAATTATATAAGCTTCTCTTTCGTGTTGCTTTGCATTTAAGACGTTGTGCTTAATTCCTTGTTTTTTAAGAAGAGAAGAAATATATTCCGATTTTTCTATACTTATAGTACCAACCAAAACCGGTCTTCCGAGTTCGTTTTGCTTAATAATATCCTTAACAACGGCGTCATATTTGCCTTTTTCGGTTTTATAAATTACGTCAGGATAATCGATTCTTATGTCGGAACGATTTGTAGGTATTACGGTTACTTCAAGGTTATAAATCTTTCCGAATTCAGCTTCTTCCGTCATTGCAGTACCGGTCATACCTGAGAGTTTCGGATATAGTCTGAACAAGTTTTGGAAAGTAATACTTGCAAGAGTTTGGGTTTCATCCTGAATTTCAACCCCTTCTTTTGCTTCGATTGCCTGATGAAGCCCGTCAGACCAACGTCTTCCCGGCATGAGTCTTCCGGTAAATTCATCAACAATCATGATTTCACCGTCTTTTACCATATAATCAATATCTTTTAAGAATAATTCTTTTGCTTTAAGGGCATTTAATAAGTCATGCGCATATTGATTGTTTATATCGAACAAATCTTTGCATCCGATAATTTCCTGCGCTCTGTCTATGCCGTCTTCGGTCAGAATTACGTTTTTATTTTTTTCATCGACTTCGTAATCTTTGTCTTTTTCAAGCTGAGGGGCAACTTTTGCCATTAAATTATATGTATCTGCTGATTTTTCAACACGACCGCTGATAATTAAAGGCGTTCTTGCTTCATCAATTAAAATACTGTCAACTTCATCAATAATCGCGTAGTTGTACGGTCTTTGAACAAGCATCTCCTTTGAAGTTGCCATATTATCTCTTAAATAATCAAATCCGAATTCGTTGTTTGTGCCGTAAGTAATATCACAGGCATAAGCTGCCTTTTTGCGGCTGAATTCTTCCGCATCATGCTGATTTGAAAGAATTACTCCGACAGTTAGTCCTAAAAATTTATAAATTTTTCCCATCCATTCGGAGTCACGTTTAGCGAGGTAATCATTTACTGTTACTACGTGAACACCTTTTCCGGTCAAAGCGTTAAGATAAGCGGCAAGTGTTGCAACAAGGGTTTTACCTTCACCTGTTCTCATTTCCGCAATATGTCCGTTGTGTAAAAAATACCCGCCGATGAGCTGAACATCAAAGTGACGCATATTCAGAACTCTTTTTCCCGCTTCACGAACGGTGGCAAAAGCGTCAGGAAGTATTTTATCCAATGCTTCTTTTTCCAAAATCCTGTCTGCTTTTGGGTTATCAGATGTCGGACGTTTTGCAAGAATGTCTTTAAATTCTTGCGTTTTTGCCTTTAATTCTTCATCCGAAAGTTTTTCATATTCAGGTTCAAGGGCATTTATATGGTCAATAATTCCCATTATTTTTTTAATTTTTTTTTCGTTAGGATCTCCTAACAGCTTTAATAAAAGACTAATCATTACATATCCTCTCCAATTAATGTAATGATAGCATAAACAGGTATTGTGGTAAATAGAAAAAGAGGATTATTTTTTTTTGTCTAATTAATATAAAAGATAATCGAGTAAAAATTATTGTATACTTAAATAATCCGGCTTATTGCAAAGCGGCTGAAATCAAACCTGATTTCAGCCGCTTTGTTATAAATATAATCTGTTATTTCTCAGAGTTTGTTGATAATTCATGCAACACCGTATAAGTTGCATCCCAACCGCTTAAACCGCCTGTCTTTTTATATTGAGCCAGACTTTTTGCTCTGTTCTTTTTGATTTTTTCTTGAAGTTTTGCATACTTTTTAGCGAGACGTTTGCTTTGATTTCTCTTTTCAACTATCGGATTTGCATAAGCTAAAAAGTTTCTGTATTCCTGACATCCGTATCCCGCTTTAACTTTTGCCGGATAATTGTATGATAAGTAATCAAAAGCGCTCATTGCTCTTTCGGAGTTTGCCGGTGTTCCCAAAATGGTTTCCAAATTTGAGCCCGGCATTTTGGTAATAACAACAACTAATGCAAGCGGATTATAGCCTGCATTAATCATTAAATCAATCGCAGTCATATCGGCTTCTTTTTGGTCACCAAGAGAAACTTTATTTTTTACAAACTCACTGTTTGCCGCTGTGTTAACTATATTTTCCTGACTTAATTTTTCTGCTAACAATGCTTTCGCAGCTGCTCTTAAATGTTCTTTTCCTGATTTACCGTTTATAATTTGCCCTAATTCATAGGTTATAACAGCAGCAACTTCATTATCATTTCCTGCATATTTCAAATCCTCTTTTGATATTTGAACAACATTAGTTGTAACCGTTTCAGAATTATCTGCGCTTGTTTCAACAACGCTAAATTGAAGTTTTGCCGGCAAGCTGTTCTTTTCAACGACTACTTTCCCTACAGAGCCGACTCTGCTTTCTGCGTTCCAAGTTGCAGCTGCAGATGAAGGCAAAATCAATAATGCCAATAAAAAAACTGATAAAAATATTTTTTTCATAGCTTCCTCCTTAAATAACTACAAAAATTTTAGCATAAAAATAATATGCAATATTCAAAGTCTTTTCATTGATTTTTTTATAAGTATGCCGATAAAAATATTTTGTTAAAATTTCAGTGTATTTTATATTATTCCGTTAGTTACAAGGGGATTGTCAAATCCGTCTTTTTGGAAAAAAGCAAGTTTTAACAATATAGGAGGTTTCTTTTGTTTCCCGTCAATAAATATTGTATGCAGTTCGAGAGGTCTTCCCGTAATCAAATCTTTAAATTTTCCTAAAGAGTCTTTAATATAAGCACGACCGCCGAATCCGTATGCTGATTTAGCCTGTTCAATTTCAAGCTTGCCTATTCTTTCGTCATCATATTGTTTTGATATTTTTTGAGCCGTTCCGACAGGTTTTCCGTACATATTTTCAAAATCAACAGCATCTCTTCCCGTTAAAATGTACACCATCGGTTCTATTATTGTATTCCCGTTCCATGCTTCTTTTATTCCGCCTTTATAATTAAAAAAAGTTCTTACGTAAGGTATATTTTTGTAATCAATATCTTTTTCAGAGATGTATTTTACAATTTCCTGCAAAAAAGTTGTCGGGTTTTGTTTTCTTCCGCCTGCGACTCTTGAATTCAACATCCTTGTTAAAATGTTTTGATATCGCCTGATAAGATTCATATCGAATGCGGGTGCATAAGATTTACCGATTTTGTGCCAATGATAAACAGGGTATACGGATTTAAAATTTGTTTTGTATGATAAATTTGAATTTTGCAACGAATTCTGAATCTGCATGGCGAACTCCTAATTTCAAACACATTTTTATAAAAACACGTAAAAATAATTTTTGCCGTTTTATTTAATAATTTGTAAAAAAAATGTATAATAAAGTTATGAATCAATCTGTATTAGAAGCTGTAAAACTTGTTCCGTCCAATCCCGGATGCTATCTTTATTACGATAAAGAAGGTACAATTATTTATGTCGGAAAGGCTAAAAATCTAAAAAGGAGAGTATACAGCTATTTTCACAAACAGCACGACAGTGTAAAAACAAATGTACTTGTTTCACAAATTGAAAAACTTGAATATATTATTACAGATTCTGAAGTAGAAGCGTTAATTCTTGAATCACATTTAATTAAAAAACATAAACCAAAATACAATATTCTTCTAAAGGATGATAAAAAATATCCGTATTTTTTAATTACTGACGAAGATTTTCCAAGAATTCAAATTGTAAGGAAAAAGAATTTAAATCCCGACAAAGGCAGATTTTACGGACCTTATACCGATATAGGCGCAATGCATGCAACACTTGATTTTTTAAAAAGGATATTCCCGCTCAAACAATGCAAGCAGCCTAAATTTTCTAACAGACCTTGCCTTTATTATCATATAGGTAAATGTCTTGCGCCATGTCAGGGCAAAGTCACGCCTGAGGAATATCAAAAACTTATACATCAGGTTGAATTATTTTTGAGCGGAAAACAATCAGAGCTTTTGAAACAAATACAAGCCCAAATGCAAAAATATGCACAGGAAGAGCAATTTGAAAAAGCCGCCAAAATGCGTGACAGCTATTTGGATTTGCAAAAAACTCTTGAACGCCAGAAAGTTGTATATGAAAATACTAAGCTCAATGAAGATATTATGGCTGTCATGTATGAAGACGGAATTCTTGCAATTGTCATTATGATGATTAGAGAAGGGCGATTGATTGATAAAAAAGACTATACGTATTTTGTTGATAATATTGATAAGACAGAATATTTTGAAACTTTTTTCAGAGATTATTATACAAATTTAAAGCTTGAATTTCCTGACAAAATTGTATCAAGAGATTTGGAAGAAATCGGTGATAAAGAATTGTATGAAGATTGGTTAAAAATTCTTTCGGGCAAAAAGGTTTCAATACATTACGGGAAAAGAGGTAAATATAGTGAGCTTTACGAGCTTGCGCTTAAAAATACAAAAAATCTTTTAGAGAATGCAAAACTTAAAAAAATGGCACAAATAAGAGATGATTTTAATGAAGTCGGCTCATATCTTGCAGAAAAATTAAAACTCAATAATTTTCCTAACAGAATAGAATGCTACGATATTTCGCATATACAAGGAACAAATACTGTAGCTTCAATGGTTGTTTTTCAAAACGGACTTCCTAAAAAAACAGCTTACAGAAAATTTAAGATTCGTATGACAGAAGGTAAGCCTGATGATTTTCTTTCAATGAAAGAAGTGCTTTCAAGGCGTCTGGCAAGACTCGGTGAACCTAAATGGGAAAAACCGGATTTAATAATAATAGACGGTGGCAAAGGTCAGCTGTCAAGCGTAATGAAAATCGTTGAAGATATGGGAATCACGGTCGGAAAGGGCGGAATTGACTTTGTTTCTCTTGCAAAAAGAGAAGAAGAAGTATTTTTACCAAATCAATCCAAATCAATTTTGCTTCCGAGAGATTCAAATGCGTTATATTTAATCCAAAGAATTCGTGACGAAGCACACAGATTTGCTATAACATTCCACAGAGATTTACGCTCAAAATCAGCTATTAAAGAATAATACAGTTCTATCTGTAAAGTTAATTTTACGTTAAATTCATCTGTGTTATAATTCAATGTATGAAAATAAATTTAATTTTTAATAAACGAGTTCCTGATTATAAACAAGCCCTCTCAGATATTGAAGAGATGCTTTTGAAAAAACATGTTGAATTTAAGTCATTTGACCTCGATTCAATGGAAGAATTCGGAGATTTCACGTTTGTAATCGGCGGAGACGGCACACTTTTAAGAACTGCAAAATACTATTCAAAATATAATACACCTGTAATGGGTATAAACCTTGGCAGACTTGGATTTCTTTCACAAGCACATGCGAAAGAATTTGAAGGCGTGCTTGAATCTGTTATTGAAGGGAATTATATAATAGAATCCCGAACAATGCTTTCTTCGGGAGATTTAATTGCGTTAAATGACTTTGTTATTAAAGGCTGCGATCCGTCAAGGACTTCAAATTTTTACTTGGAAATTAATGATAACGAGGTTTGCGGCTATATAGCAGACGGAATTATTATTTCCACCCCGACAGGTTCAACCGCATACGGACTTTCGGCAGGCGGACCTGTCATACACCCTGCTTTGAATGCAATTTCAATTGTACCTATTTGTCCGCATTCGCTGAATGCAAGACCTCTTGTTGTTCCGTCTACCGAAAAAATAACGGTCAGAACCGGAGATAAACTTTTAAATGTCTCAATAGACGGTTTCGATTCGGCAAGATGTGTTGATAAAATTACTATAAAGGCAGCTGAACGCAAAGCTTGTCTGGCATTTCTTCATAATGAAGGTTTTTATTCAATTATAAGAGATAAGCTTCATTGGGGTGTTTCTCCGGAATATTGGAGATAGAGAAAAACCGCAGGAATATATTAACAATAATATTGACAAAATCCGCTCTTAGACTGTAAAATTAAGCTATGGCAATTGTTTATTTATCATTAGGTTCAAATTTAGGTGACAGAGTCGGTTATGTTCAGCAGGCTGTTGCACAATTAAAAAGCAGCGGTAAAGTAAATGTTGTAGCATCGTCGTCTTTCTATGAAACAGAACCATGGAAAATGAATTCAAAAAATTGGTTTGTAAATGCTGCAGTACAAATAACAACACCGCTTTCTCCCGATGAACTTTTGGAATTATGCCAGCAAGTAGAGTCAATGCTGGGGAGAAAAAGAGATTCGCAAAGTACCGAGTACGCTGACAGAACTATCGATATTGATATTCTTTTCTATGATGATAAAGTTATAAAATCAGAGAATCTTATAATTCCGCATCCGCAATTTCACAGAAGAGTTTTTATGCTTATACCGATGCTCGAAATAGCTGAAGATTTTGTACATCCGATTTTCGGTAAAACCGTTGCACAGCTTTATGATGATTTAGAAAATCCGGAAGCTGTATATTTGTACGGAACAAGAACAGAGTAGTTATGGGCGGAGCGGAAGAACAAAATAGAATTGCTGTTATAGGTTCAGGTGCAGCCGGCTGTTTGTGTGCTTATTTTCTGTTAAAATCAGGTCTTGATGTAACATTATTTGATAAAAATCCCCCTCTTTTGACGTTGCTTCCTACGGGCGGAGGCAGATGCAATTTGGCTCATGCGGAATTTAACCCGAAAGAACTTCCGCACAATTATCCAAGAGGTGAAAAATTTCTTTATTCTGTTTTTTCAAAGTTTTCAACCTCCGATACTATTGAAATTTTTGCGGAGCTGGGAGTTGAAACATATATACAGGAAGACGGTAAAATTTTCCCTGTTTCAAACAGCTCAAAAGATGTAAGAAATAAATTGCTCAATGCAATAAAAAAATATGGCGGTAAATTTGTTCAAAAGGAGATAAAAGATGTTAAAGAATTGGAAAATGATTTTGACAAAATAGTCATTTCAATCGGCGGTCACAGCGGTTATGATATACTAAAATCTTATAATTTGAATATTATTCCGCCAAAGCCTTCCTTAGTCGGGTTAAACACAAAAGAGAATTTGTCGGAGTTATCGGGGATTTCGTTAAAAGATGTAAGTATTTCAAATATGACAGGAGATATTTTGTTTACTCATTTCGGAATTTCCGGACCTTTAATTTATACAATATCTTCACTTAATGCGTTTAAAAAGTTTCCTTATGTACTAAAAATAGACTTGATGCCGAATTTAGGAGATTTACAAACTATTTTTAATCAAAAACCGCATAAGGAAATTAAAAACATTTTGTCCGAATATTTTCCTGCCAAAATCGTATCATATCTTTTGAGAGGAACTGATAGCGAAGTAAGAGGGTGCAATATAAACAGCCAAATGCGTGATTTAATCAATAACAGAATTCACGAATTTGAAATAAATATTACGGGAACAAACAAAGGCTCGGAAACAGTTACTGCGGGCGGAATTGATTTGGATGAAATAAATCCCAAAACAATGCAAATCAAGAAGTATCCGAATTTATACTGTATAGGAGAAGTGCTTAATATCGACGGATTCTGCGGCGGGTTCAATCTTCAAAACGCATGGTCAACGGCATGCGTCTGCGCAGAAGGGATAAAAAATACATCAAATCTTCCTTGATTTATTAAAAAAATCCGTTAAAATAAATGTATGCTTAGAAAGAGTTTATTAATTTTATTTATATGTGCTTTATTTACCGCGCCCGCATATTCCGAAGATGATGACGATGATTTTGCATCACCCGAATTTGAATATCCTGCGCAAGAACAGGTACAAACTGAAGAGCAAACAGTTCGCAAAAATTATTCAAAAATATATAACGAACTTGAACCTGCTGCGTTTACTTATATGCACGACATAGATCCCGACCAATATTTTGATATAAAGGACACCACATGGGCGCCGTACCCGCTTTTAAGGTTAAATTCATATATATATTTCAAAAATCAAGCAATTGAACCGGGGTATTACCTTCTAACACCGAGAGAATACAAAGGAAAATGGTATCTTTTGTTCAAACAAAACGGAAGAGTTTCTCATATTATACCTGTCTACGAGCGGGATATTGTTCCTGAGCTGTTTTACGAAAAACATCTTCCAAAGCCGAAATTAACTCCTTCTCAAAAAGTTCACATGGGTGTATTAAGCTTTTTGGGCAAATTTGACAGTACAAAAAGGCGTGATCCCGTTAAATCATACATGGAAATAAACGATTTGGAAAATTACTTTGTTTCTATTGTAATTTATTACGGAAACCATAAATACTATACAATATTCAGAACAATAAGATTGTAAAATTCTGTTTTGTTATTGTACAATAATTTTATGACAGTTTACTTTTTTTATGGGGATGAAGATTTTAATATTGATTCGGAAATTGAAGCTATGCGCTCAAAACTCAATCCGGATTTTATTTCGATGAGCTATAATGTTTTGGATAATCCCGAATACTCTGAATTAATTAACGTTCTCAGAACACCTCCGATGATGTTTGGGGATTCACTTTTTGTAATTAATTCCGAAAAATATTTTTCTGCGCAAAAAACATATTTTGAAGATAAAGAACTTGAAGATATTGAAAATGCACTTAAAAATAATCCGGAAGGGCTTAATATAGTTTTTGTAGTAAAACTTCCTCGTGATGAAGGTAAAAAAATAGATTCAAGAAGAAAATTATATAAAATCCTAAGTAAGTTTAACTCAAAAGAATTTGCTGTATTTAAAACATACAAAACCGCTGAAATTGCGGCATGGATTAAACAACAGGCGAAGAAAAAAGATTTGAATATTAAAGATGATGCCTGCGAACTTTTAATTGAACATATAGGAAACAATTTGAGACAGTTTGATATTGAATTGGACAAATTGAAACTTATTGCTTATCCCGACAAAACCGTTACCCAAAAAATGGTTGAAGAAATTGCTGTTTCAAATCAGGATTTATTCAATATTACGGAATTGATTTTGAAAAACAAAAAAGACGAGGCACTTTTAGAATTTAAAAAACTTACGGATAAAAAACATCCGCTTGAGATTTTGGCGGCAATACAAACTATGTTGAGAAAATGGGTAATTTTGAAAACAAAATCCTCAACCCATTCTGCGGCTGAATTGTCAAAATTGACAGGACAACACGAGTTTGTTGTAAAACAAACCTTAACAAAAATGAAAAACACTAAAGCCTCCGATTTAGTAAGACTAAAACAAAATTTGTACGAAGCGGAGTGCAGAATAAAATCAGCCGAAGCACTTGATATAAATTCGGAGGTAGAAATTGCTCTTATCAAATAAATATCCGTTTTTGACAGATTATTTCGAAAAAACTTTGTCTTCAAAAAATCATCCGCTGCCGCAAAGCATTTTGTTTTACGGAAACGACTTGGAGTCACAGTATACGCTTGCTAAAGAAATAGCACGGTTTTTGAACTGCAAAGAGGATAAATCCGACAATTGCGAATGTTTAAATTGCAAATGGATAAGAGAAAATACGCACCCTGCGGTTATGACAATATCAAGAGCTGATAACAAACCTGAAGATGACGACTCAAAGACGGTAATTTCTGTCAAGCAATCGGCAATGATTAAAGAACGGCTCGTTAATGATTCCGAATTTCACAGGGTTTTTATTCTTTGCGACAGAGACGATGACGGCAAAATCGCAGGTTTGAACCAATTCAATTTTCAAGCTGATACAGCTAACTCAATGCTCAAAATTATAGAAGAACCTCAAAGCGGCGTTACATTTATATTTTTGACAAGATATATTGATGATGTTTTGCCGACCATTGTTTCACGCTCGCAATGCTTTTTTGTCCCATCTGCAGAGCCTGTTAACTTCGATTACTCAATAATTAGCGGACTTTTTGAAAATTATTGGGAATTTAAACGTGCAGATGCATTTGATATATCTCAAAAGCTTCAAGATAAAGCAAAAGATGAGGGTATTATGAAAATATTAGACGGAATACAGAACTATATTCTTATTACGCTAAAAAACAATCCTAAAAATGTTGAATTAATAAAACATATTGAAATTCTTGAAGAATCAAAACAAGAGGCAAGGCTCGGAATAAAGCCGGTCAATATATTCGACAGCCTGTGTTTAAATCTTTTAAAATAAAATAAATATCCCCTCTTTACAAAAAAAAATCAGCAAGTATTATATAATAGTAATCGCTTGCGGGGGATTAGCTCAATTGGTAGAGCACCTGCTTTGCACGCAGGGGGTTAGGAGTTCGAGTCTCCTATTCTCCACCAT